>CALXXQ010000132.1 GCA_944392715.1 uncultured Brachyspira sp. | reverse complement strand
CATTACAAGTATAGGAAGCCCCAATATTATAAGAGAAATTAAATAAAGAACTACAAAAAGAGCTCCGCCATATTTACCTGTAATATAAGGAAATCTCCATACATTACCAAGCCCTATAGCACATCCTGCTGAAACTAATAGAAATCCTAGTCTGCTTGAAAGTTTTTCTCTGTTATTATCATGCATAATTTTCACCTACTATTTTGACATTATTAAATTATTTATATAATTAGTATATACATACATATCATTGCTATTTTCTATCAAAATGAATTCTGCCCTTCTATTTTTTCTAGCATCTTTATACTCGCTTAACAAATCCTGAAGACCATAATTAGTTAATTTATTTAAACTTCCATTTGTTATAGCTAAATATACATTATATGAACGCATATATGATAAATCATCCATATTTCTTCTATTATAAAGGAATAATATATCCTTTCTATCATATCCATTAGTAGGCTTTTTCTCTTCATCGCTGCTCATATGCCCTTCTATAATAATATTCATGATATTTGTACTTCCGCTTACATCACCTACATATTTCAAAGTCTTTAAATACTTTCTTACATCTAATTCGCTGCTATTAAAATCAAATAATATATTAGTTGGCACTACCAAAACCTTTCCTCTGTCAGTCATCTTATACTTATAACGAACTTCCTTAGGCTTTCTATATGTTGATATTACTATTGCCCCATAAGCATTTAAAGCTATAAATAATATTATAAATATTATATTTAATTTTTTTATCATATTAAAAGTCCTTTTTTTACATCAAATAATTATACAATATATATAAAAAATTGAAATATTTTCAAATTGCTAATATAAAAATAGTTTTTAGGTTTATTTAAGATAGAAAATATATAATAGTAATTAATGAATACAATAAGAAAAAATATATATAATAAAAAATTTGCTTTATAAAATTTTATTTAAAAAATTATTATTTTCAATTCATAAAAAAAATAATGAAATTTTTAAAATAAAATTGACAATAAGAAAAATAACATTATACTATATAGTAATAGTAACAAGTTTAAATTTATATAAATATTTTATTTTAGAGGAGAGTTTATTATGGCATCAAAAAAGATGGTTTACTTCTTTGGTAATGGTAAATCCGAAGGAGCTAAAGAAACTAAAGCTCTTTTAGGAGGTAAAGGTTTAGGACTTGCTCAAATGACTGAAAGTAAAGTACCTGTACCTGCTGGATTTACTATCACTACAGAAGTTTGTGATTACTATTCAAAAAATAAATCATATCCTAAAGGATTAGACAAATTAGTAGAAGAAAATATTAAAAAACTAGAAAAAGCTATGAATGCTGAATTCGGCAACCCTAAAAAACCTTTGCTTGTATCTGTACGTTCCGGTGCTGCTATATCTATGCCTGGTATGATGGATACTATACTTAACTTAGGTATAAATGAAAAAGTAGTAGAAGGGCTTATTGAAAAGACTAATAATCCTAGATTTGCTTGGGACGCTTATAGAAGATTTATACAAATGTTCGGCGATGTTGCTATGGGCGTTGATCATGATAAATTCGAAGAAATTCTTGATGAAAGAAAAAAAGCTATAGCTCCTAAAGTTGGAAAACCTGAAAAAGAGGTAAAAGACACTGATTTAGATGTAGAAGAATTAAAAATAGTTGTAGAAAAATATAAAGCTATGTATAAAGAAGAAAAAGGCGAGGAATTCCCAGAAGATCCTAAAGTACAATTATGGCATGCTATTAATGCTGTATTTAGAAGCTGGAATAATCCTAGAGCTGAAGCATACAGAAAATTAAATGATATAAGAAATCTTTTAGGTACAGCTGTAAATGTTCAGTCTATGGTATTCGGTAATATGGGTAATACTTCTGCTACAGGTGTATGTTTCTCACGTAACCCTTCTACTGGTGAAAATAAATTCTATGGTGAGTTCTTAATCAATGCACAAGGTGAAGATGTTGTTGCTGGTATTAGAACACCTCAGGAAATTACATTAGAAGGAAGCTTGGAATGGGCTAAAAATAATGGCATAAGCGAAGAAGAAAGGAAAGCTAAATATCCTTCTCTTGAAGAGGTTATGCCTGATGTATATAAGCAATTAGTAAATTATAAAAATCAATTAGAAAAATATTACAGCGATATGCAGGATATGGAGTTTACTATACAGGAAGGCAAGCTTTATATGCTTCAAACTCGTAATGGTAAAAGAACTGCTGCTGCTGCTGTAAGAATAGCTGTTGAACTTGCTGAAGCTAAAATAATTTCTAAAGAAGAAGCTTTAATGAGAGTTAATCCTTCTGATTTGGATCAATTACTTCACCCTATGTTTGATCCTATTGCTAAAAAATCTGCTAAAGTATTGGCTAAAGGATTAAATGCTTCACCTGGAGCTGCTGTTGGTAAAGTTGTATTTGCTGCCGAAAGAGCTGAAGCTATGAAAGAGGCTGGAGAGCAGTCTATACTTGTTCGTATAGAAACTAGCCCTGAAGATATTAAAGGTATGAATGCTGCTGAGGGTATATTAACTGCAAGAGGCGGTTCTACTTCACATGCTGCTGTTGTTGCTCGCGGTATGGGTAAATGCTGTGTTGCTGGATGCAGTGCTTTGGAAATAGACTATGCTAATAAATGTATGAAAGTTGGTGATAATGTAGTTAATGAAGGCGATTATATATCTATAGACGGTTCTACTGGTGAAGTTATGCTTGGAAAAGTTGATACTAAAGAAGCTGAAATGTCTGAGGATTTCAAAAAGCTTATGCAATGGGCTGATGATAAGAGAAAAGAAAAGAAATTTGAAGTTCATACTAATGCTGATACTCCTCATGATGCACAAATTGCTAGAAAATTTGGTGCTGAAGGTATCGGACTTTGCAGAACTGAGCATATGTTCTTTAATGCTGACAGAATTAAGAGTGTAAGACAGCTTATACTTGTTGCTGAAGAAGTTAAGCAATTAAAAGAAAAATTAGATGCTGCTGAAAAAATTGGGGATAAAAAGACTATAGAAGAAATTGAGCCTTTATATAGAGAACCTAGAAAACTATATGATGAAGCTTTAGAAAATATTCTTCCTATGCAAAGAGAGGACTTTATAGGAATATTCACTGCTATGAATGGATATCCTGTAACTGTAAGACTTCTTGATCCGCCTTTGCATGAGTTCATTCCTCATGAAGATTCTCAATTACAAGAGCTTTCTAATGAAATGAATGTAAGCTTTGATAAATTAAAAGCTATTAGAGATTCTTTACATGAATTTAACCCTATGCTTGGACATAGAGGATGCCGTCTTGGTATTACTTATCCTGAAATCTATGATATGCAGGCTAAAGCTATCATTGAAGCTGCTGTTAGAGTTAATAAAAACGGTGTAGATGTTCATCCTGAAATAATGATTCCTCTTGTTGGTACTTTAAAAGAGCTTAAAATGATAAAAGAAAGAATAGTAAAAATAGCTAATGAAGTATTTGAAAAAGAAGGATCTTCAGTTAAATATAAAGTTGGTACTATGATAGAAGTTCCTAGAGCTGCTTTAGTTGCTGATAAGATTGCTACTGAAGCTGAGTTCTTCTCATTCGGTACTAATGACTTAACTCAAATGGGCGGCGGTTTCTCAAGAGATGATGCTGGTAAATTCTTAAAAGATTATGTTGATAAAGAAATATATGAAAAAGATCCTTTCCAAT
>CALXXQ010000131.1 GCA_944392715.1 uncultured Brachyspira sp. | reverse complement strand
CTGAAGCTCATCTAAAATTTTATGATAAGGCATAAGAACATGGGCTCTGTCTGATATTTTAAGATTTGATATATTAACTTTTTTCTCTATTAAAGAATCAATTTCACTTAAAAAAACTTTAGGCTCTATAACTACACCATTACCAATTACACAAACTTTATCTTTATGAAGTATACCGGAAGGTAAAAGTCTTAATTTATATTTAATATTATCCGCAACAACTGTATGACCTGCATTACTTCCTCCTTGAGAACGAACAACATATTCGCAATTTTCAGCAAGATAATCAACTATTTTACCTTTACCCTCATCACCCCATTGAGTGCCTACAATAATTACTGAAGCCATTTTTAACTCCTTATTCTATTATTAAAAAATAGATATTTTATGAAAATTTTTGTAATAATAAAAAAATTTCTATAAAACACACAAGGGCTATTATATTAATATTTTTTAAGAATTTCAAGCGAATTTGATTATAAATTTCTATTCATAATAATGCTATGTTGATAATTTTACAGTATGAAACAATCATTTATCATAATGGTATTTACAAGATGTTATTATTAATTGATTATTTTATATATGATATACAACAATTTTTAAGTTTGTTAATTTTTATTATTTGTGGGGACTAGCCACCACACCCCCACTTCTTTTGTTGTCACAAAGAAGCAAAAAGACTGCGATTTTCTATATTAAAATTAATTATTATACAATATGTATAGAATTCTAAATCATTTTTTATAATCGCATTAAAGTTTATTAATTTTAGATGTCAATAAACTATATATTGTTTTAATATTTTTATAATGCTTTATAATAATTAAAAATATTTTGGATTATTTTATGACTGAAGAATTAAAAACAAAAATACATAAATTAAGATTAGAAAATAATTTTACAGAAATAATAAAACTATGTGATGAAGCTATTGAAAAAGATAATAAAGATGAAGATGCATACTTTCTAAAAGCAAACTGCTATTTTGAATTAGAAGATTATAATGCTGCAATAGAAAATTTGAATAAAGTAATAGAATTAAATCCAAATAGTGAAAAAGCTTATTTTAATAGAGGAATTTCAAAATCAGATTTAGGAAATGATAAGGAAGCCATAGAAGATTATAATAAATCCATATAATGAAGAAGGATATATTTATAGAGGTTTGTCTAAATCAAATTTAAAAAGATATATGGAAGCTATAAAAGATTATAATAAAGCTATAGAATTAGTTCCAAATGATAGTGAGGTGTATCTTAATAGGGGAGCTTCAAAAGGATATTTAAAA
Organism: uncultured Brachyspira sp.; assembly: GCA_944392715.1. Lineage (GTDB taxonomy): Bacteria > Spirochaetota > Brachyspiria > Brachyspirales > Brachyspiraceae > Brachyspira. The sequence goes on along the minus strand of CALXXQ010000131.1, from coordinate 1,588 downwards.
GAATATGAAAGTTCTATAAATGATTTTAATAAGGCTATAGAATTAAATCCAAATGATGAACATATATATTTTAATAGAGGTATTTCAAAATTTGATTTAAAAAGATATAGAGAAGCTATAGAAGATTATAATAAAGCTATAAAATTAAATCCAAATTATATAGATGCATATATTAATAGAGGGGCTTCAAAATTTGATTTAAAAAGATATAGAGAAGCTATAGAAGATTTTAATAAGGCTATAGAACTAAATCCAAATGCTAATGATGTATATTTTAATTTAGGACTTTCAAATTTCAATTTGAAAAAATATGCAGATGTTATAGAAAATTTTAATAAAGTAATAGAATTAAATCCAAATTATAAAGATGCATATTTTTTAAGAGGTATTTGCAAAATTTATTTAAATAATGAAAATGCTATAGAAGATTTTAGAAGTTTTTTTAAAATTAATGAAGATAATAATATATATATAATAACAATATTACAATTATTTGAAGAATATGAAGATATTGAAAAATTATTTAAATTTATAGTTGATATAAAAAATAATGAATTATGGAAAAATGAACCAATAACAAATTTAATTTCTCGTTTTGATGAGAGTAAAAATTTTGATGATGAGCTTAGAAAAAATATAAAATATCTTTTACTACACGAATATTTTTTACTTAAAATTTTAACTTTTGATACTGAAAAAGAAAATAATAATATAGAAATATCTCATTATACATCTTTGGATATTCTTACTTTATTATTAAATCCTAAAGAAGAAAAAACAGATGATAAAGAAAATACAAAGGAAAGCGGAAATATAAGAATAAATAATATAACAACTGCTAATGATCCTAAAGAAGGAAAAATTTTAGAAAGAATTTTAAATAAAAATAATATAGATATAAAAATAGAAAATGATGAAAAAGCTTTAACATTACAAACATCATATTCAAGAAATAAAGATTCTCTCACAATGTTTAGGCTTTATGGTAAAAAAGAGAATAAAGAAGCTACAGGAATATGTTTAGTTTTAGATAATAAATATTTTAATAATTCATATACTTCACCTTATTCTTATGAATTCAAATTAAAAATAGAAAATAATCAAATTGAAATGAATGAAAAAATTAATAAAGAAAAATTACAAGAAAATAAAAGGAATTTATATTGGGTACTTTATTATAATGATAAAGAAAATCAGCTTATTTATAATAAAGAAAAATCTAAATATGCAAGCAATATTATTGATTTAAATAATCCTAATTATAAAGCAGAGTTAAAAGAAGATGATAAAAAAGAAGATATGATTAAATATGCATTTGCAAAAATATTTCATTATACAGAAGAAATTAAAAAATAAATAGAAGGAAATGAAATTTATAAAAATATTAAAAATCAATTATACAGCTATTTATTTGAAAATATAAAATACATAATAAAGCATGAAGCATTCTTTGAAGAACAAGAACTTAGAATGCTTGTAACAAATGATTATAAATCAGATGAGATATTAATTGATAATGATAATAAAAAACTTTATATTGATTATATAAAACTTTTTGATGAAAATAGTAATTATATAAAAGAAATAA
>CALXXQ010000130.1 GCA_944392715.1 uncultured Brachyspira sp. | reverse complement strand
ATGTACATGAAAGTTTACCGTTATTTTTATCCAAATTAGAAGAAGGATATGATGTAGTTCAAGCAACTAGATTTAGCTTAGGAGGTAAAGAAGAGAATACTCCATTTTTAAGAAATATTGGTATAAGGTTAATAGCTTCTCCATTGATAAGTTTAACTTCAGGGTTTCGTTATGATGATGTCTGTAATGGTTATAAGGGATTTTCTAGAAAATATATATTAGATAGAAGAATGGATTGGTTTAGAGAAGATTTTAACACATATGAATATTGTTATTATCCATTAGTACATGTTAAAAAACTTGGTTATAAAGTTTGTCAAGTTCCTACAACAAGAGTTTACCCAAAAAATGAAGTACCTTCTAAAATAAAAGGTTTTTCGTCTAATTTAAAATTATTAAAAGAAATCTTTAATTTAGCTTATAGTAAGACCAGACCAGACCAGACCAGACCAGACCAGACCAGACCAGACCAGACCAGACCAGACCAGAATTAATATATGCAGCGATTACATATATATTTATAATAATTCAAAATATAAAAAATTACAACCTATGTTGCAACAATATAAAGTTGCAGCATAGGTTTTTTATGCTTTAAATTTATTAAGGAAGTAACTTTATGAAAAAAATTTCTGTAATAGTACCTTGTTATAATGAAGAGATTACAATTAAACAAGTAATAGAAGAGTTTAGAAAACTTTTGCCTGAAGCTGAAATAAATGTTTTTGATAATAACAGCAAAGATAACTCTGTAAAGCTAGCAAAAGAAGCAGGGGCAATAGTTACAGAAGTTAATTATCAAGGTAAAGGTGAAGTTGTACGAAGAGCTTTTTCTGATATTGATGCTGATGTATATGTTATGGTTGATGCTGATATGCAATACGATATATCAGAAATAAAAAAACATATAGAGTGCTTTTTGGATAAAAAACTCGATATGCTTAATATTTCAAGAGAAGTAGTAGATGAAGATGTACATAGAAAAGGTCATACATTTGGTAATGCTATGCTGACAGGTTTTGCAAGTATATTATTTGGAAAAAGATTTAATGATATGCTTAGCGGCTATAGGATATTCTCTAAAAGATTTGTAAAAAGTTTTCCATCTGCTTCAAAAGGTTTTGAAATAGAGACAGAGCTTACTATATATGCACTTCAAATGCGTTTACCTGTTGGAGAAATTCCTGCTAAATATTTAAAAAGACCTGAAGGTTCTCATTCTAAATTAAATACATTCAGAGATGGATTTAGAATATTATTTACTATAATATACTTAATGATGACTGAAAAGCCTATGATATTTTTTAATATAATAAGTATTATATTTTTTATTATAGGTATTTCATTAGGAATCAGTATTACTATAGAATATTTTGAAACATTAAAAGTTAATATATTTCCTACTGCAATACTTACTATATGTTTACTAATATTATCAGCATTATCTTTTACTATAGGATTGATAATGAATGCTATAGGCAGAGTAATAGCTGAAAATAGAAGATTTAAATATAATTCTATAAAATAAGGGTTAAAACTTAATAATAAGCTTTAACCCCAAACTTTATACTATATAGCGAGATTACATTTCAACAACTAAAGCAGTACCCATACCGCCGCCTATACAAAGAGTAGCAAGTCCTTTTTTAGAACCGCGTTTTTTCATTTCATATAAAAGTGTAGTAAGTATTCTAGCACCAGAAGCTCCTATAGGGTGTCCTATAGCAATAGCTCCTCCATTAACATTAACTATATCCATATTGAATTTTAATTCACGAGCAACAGCAATAGACTGAGCAGCAAAAGCTTCATTACTTTCTATTAAGTCCATATCTTCAACTGTAAGATTAGCCATTTTCAAAGCCTTTCTGCTAGCTTCTATAGGTCCTATACCCATTATTCTAGGTTCAACACCGCAAGTAGCATAACCCAAAACTTTAGCCATAGGTTTAATTCCAAGTTCATCAGCTTTCTCTTTAGTCATAAGTACAACAGCAGCAGCGGCATCATTAATACCAGAAGCATTACCAGCTGTAACAGTACCATCTTTTTTGAAAGCAGGTTTTAATTTAGCCAAAGTTTCCATAGTAGTACCGAAAGTAGGGTGCTCATCAGTATCAACTACTACTTCACCTTTTCTAGTTTTGATAGTAACAGGTACTATTTCATCTTTGAATCTTCCGCTTTTTACAGCAGCTTCAGCTCTGTTCTGACTTCTGCAAGCAAACTCATCTTGCTCTTGTCTAGTAATACCCCATTTTTCTTCATTTTTTTCAGCAGTAACACCCATATGATAATGTTCAAAAGCACAAATAAGAGCATCATTAAGAAGAGTATCCTGCATTTTAGTTTCTCCCATTCTAGCACCCATTCTCATAGCAGAAGCAGTATATGGAGCCATACTCATATTTTCAGTACCTCCAGCAACTACTACATCAGCATCTCCAGCTTTAATCATTTGAGCAGCCATAGATACAGCTCTAAGTCCAGAACCGCATAATATATTTATAGTTAATGCTGGTTTTTCTACTGGTATTCCTGCATTAATAGAAACTTGTCTTGCAACATTAGGAAGAAGTGCTGATTGTATAACACAGCCGAAATAAGTTTCATCAACCTGTTCAGGTTTTATATTTGCTCTTTTTAAAGCTTCTTTTACTGCTATAGTACCTAATTCAACGGCTGATACATTAGAAAAAGATCCCAAGAATTTACCTACAGGTGTTCTAACAGCACTTGCTATAACTATTTCTCTCATAGTTTTGTTCTCCTTAAAATAATTGTTTTTATTGTAAAGTGATTTTTAATATGTACGCTATTATACTATAGTATAGTAAATAAAAATTGAATTTACAAGTAAAAAGTAATTTATATTTAAATTATTATATATTAGGAATGAACAAAACCTAATGAATTAAAGTGAATTTCTTTATTATTTAAGTCAAAGAATTTTATATATGTGTTTGAATATTCTTTTACTTTTCCTATTTTTATTAAATTCATTTCTTCTGGTATATTGTCTTTGCTTGTGAATATTACAGCATAATCTTCTCCGCCTGTAAGAATAGATTTTAATATTTCTTTATTATCTGTAAAAAATCTATTTACTAAATTCCAATTAGAAGACTCATATATTTCTATAGTTTTATTTGATTCTTCAGCAATATGAGAAGCATCTTGAAGAAGCCCATCGCTTATATCTATAGAAGAGTTTATTTTATATTGATTTAATATCTTATTCCATTTATCAAAAAAAAGTTTTGGTCTTAAATGTGATTGTACACTTTTATCATTATAATCATAATTTCCAGATAAAAGTTTTTTAAGTCCTAAATCGCTTTCTCCAACAAAACCAAGAACATAAACATTATCATCAATTTCTGCATTTCTTCTTAATACAGCTTTATTTTTTTCTATAGTTCCTATCAATGTTATGGAAATAAAAAAATAATCATTTGAAGATGTAGTATCTCCTCCTGAAATTTCTATATTATATGGCTGGCATGCATCTAAAAAACCTTTATACCATTCTAATATATTTTCTTCATTTATTTTTTTAGGTATTGAAAGAGAGATAAATACATTTTTTGGATAAGCCCCTTTACATATAATATCGCTTATATTTGCCTGAGCTGATTTATATCCTATATCATAAAAAGAATAATATTTCAAAGAAAAATGAATATTTTCTACTAATATATCAGTTGTTACTAGAACATCTTTATCATTACTTATATCTTTTATAACAGCACAATCATCGCCTATATTTAAATTATTAGTATTATTATTTTGAGTTAATTCTTTTATTTTTTGTATGAGTTTGAATTCCTGCATTTTTTAATTTCCATTTAATTTTTAATAATTATAACATATAGAATAAATCTTTTAAATGTTTTTATTAGAATTATGGTTTATATAAAATAAAAGACATGCACCTACACAAATGCATGTCGATTAAGGATATATTATTTATTAAATTTGTATATTATTCATACATTAATATAAACAGGTTCTGAATTACCGTTTTCATTATTTTCTTCTTTTATAGCTTCTCTTTTCATTTTTCTGTAAATATAGATGTACATAATTGTTGCTATTAAAACAGTAACTACATCAGCTATAGGCTGTGACCATATAATACCTTTTATTCCAAATAATTTAGTTCCTATAAGTATAGTAGGTATAAATGCTATTCCTTGTCTGCTTATTGATAATATTAGAGAAGGAAGAGATTTTCCTAATGCCTGGAATGTGGACATAAATACAAATTGAAATCCTACTATAGGAGCTATTGAATAACTTGCTACAAGAAATTTTACTCCATAATCAATTACTTCTTCATTATTAATAAATACAGCTACTGCTAATCTTCCAAATATTAAAGATAATCCTAAAAGTAAAAAACCTATTATCACACTTACAATGCATGATATTTTAATAGCGGCATTCATTCTTTTATAATTTTTTGAAGCAAAATTATATCCTACAAAAGGCTGAAGACCTTGAGAAAGACCTATAAATACTAATATTACTAAAGTAAATATTCTCTGAGCTACCCCAAGTCCTGCTACTGCATTATCACTGTATCCAGCGGCTAAATTATTAATAAGTATATTTGAAGCACTCATAAGTATATTATTTATAGAAACAGGTATTCCTATAGAAAATACATTTGAGAGTATATCTTTGTGTAAAGAAAAATCTTTTAAATGTATTGATAGGAAAGATTTTTTTCTCAATATATGATATATATAATATATAGTAGAACAAGCATTTCCTATTATAGTGGCAAGTGCAGCACCAGTAACACCCATATTCATATAAAGAATCATTATAGGATCTAATATGATATTAACTATAGTACCAATCATCATACCTATCATAGCTTCTTTTGAAGAACCTTCAGATCTTACAATTTGTCCCATAGCCATTTGATTAACTACAAAAGGAGCTCCAAATGCAACTATTATTAAATAATCTTTAGAAAATTGATAAGTGTTCTGACTTGCTCCTGAAATTTTTAATATATCTTTCATAAATATCAAATACATAGCCATAGAAATAAATCCAACTATGATGCTTGCATAAAATGAAAATGAAGATATCTTTTTTACAGATTCATAATCTTTAGAACCTAATTTCCTTGATATATATGAACCTCCTCCTATTCCAAATATATTACCAAAAGCCATAAGAAGTAAATATATAGGCATACATAAAGATACAGCAGCAACCTGATTAGGATCACCAGTTTGTCCTACAAAAAAAGTATCTACCATATTATAAAAAACATTTACTAACATTCCAAGTATTGTAGGAAGTGCTAGCGTTATTAGAGCTTTTGAGACAGGGTAATTTTCAAATAAATCTATTTTTTTATCCGTCATTGTTAGTACCTCCATAATACATAGTATACTATATATTTATAATATAGCAAGCAATATATTTATTAAATTATATTTAAATTTTGATATTATCATATACTTATAGTTTTTTATAATACATATAAGACTTTTAATGCTGTACGAAATACTTGATTTTTTATATTTTTAATATATAATAATCGGAGGTATATTATTATATTTTGTAGAATAAATAATTAACTATTTATATAAGAAAGGCTAATATGTATAAATTGAATACTTATGTTGTATATCCTATGTATGGAATATGTAAAGTTGTAGGAATATCGGATAACAAAGTTAATTCTAATTTAGTGGAATGTTATGTTTTAGAATGTGAAAGTGAAAATATTACATTGAAAGTACCTATAAATAGGGTTAAAGAATATCGCATAAGAAAGATAATATCAAAGGCAGAAGCTGATAATCTTTTAAATATATTACAAACCAAACCTCATGATATAGAAAATAATTGGAAGATAAGATATCAGGAAAATGAGGAGAAGCTTAGAAGCGGAGATATTAAAGATACAATAGAAGTAGCAAGGAGTTTATTCACTAGAAATAAATTAAAAGAACTTTCTGCTAGTGAAAAACGTTTATATGAAAAGGCTTATATGTTTATAGTTAATGAGATTAGTATAGCATTAAAAAAAGATAAAGATGAAATTGAAGATATAGTATCGAATGCTTTAGAAAAATCTGCAAAAAAATTTAAAACTAAGCCATTGGAAAAAGAAAAAACTATGATGAAAGATGAAAAAGAAACTTTAAAAAGCACAAAAAAAAAGAAAAAAGATACTGCCAAAGAATAATGCTTATCTAATTTATTCTTAAGTTTATTCCATTAAAAAATAATATATATAATATTAGTAAAATTAAGGGGAAATTATGTGGAGAATTGTTTATTTTGTACTATCTTGTATAGTACTAGCTTTGGATTATTTTATACTGGATATATTTAATTATAAAACATTAACAATATTTATAATTAGTGCTGCATTTATATTTTTATTTGAGTTTTTACTTATAAGAAAAAAATCTTCCAAAATCACATTAGCTTTTTTTATATCATTTTTTTTAACATTAATTACAGTACTTTTAACTATAACTACTATTGATGTTATAGGTATATCATTATCTGTAAATGAAAAATTAATTATTCTTTTTATAGAAGGATATTTAACTTTTGGAATAATAGCTGCTTTTATACCAAATATATCAAATATGCTTAAGCTTACTAAAACAGATAAAACAAAAACAGCTAAAATATTAGATACTTCTGTTATAGTAGATGGAAGAATATATGATATAGCCGAAAAGAAATTTTTTGACGGACTTCTTATTCTTCCTGAATTTGTAATTAAAGAAATACAATTTTTAAGTGATGCCAGAGACCCTCAAAAGAGAATAAGAGGAAGAAGAGCTTTAGAGATTTTAAATAAAATGAAATTATCCAAAAATATACTTCTTTCAATTACTGATATAGATTTTCCTAATATAAAAGAAGTTGATTTAAAATTAATTGAGCTTGCAAAGAAGATGGATGCTAAAGTTGTTACAAATGATTTTAATTTGATGAAAGTAGCTTCTATACATGAAGTTGATATACTTAATATTAATGATTTAGCTAATTCTCTTCATGTGGTTGTTTTACCTGGTGAGACTATAAATATAGATTTGATAAGAGAAGGAAAAGATAAACAGGCTTTGGGATATTTGGAAGACGGTACAATGATAGTAGTTGATAATGCTAAGCATTTGATAGGAAAGAATGTTGAAATAGAAATAGATAATGTACTTCCTAAAGAGGCTGGAAGGGTGATATTTGCATCTTTAGCTTCTTCTAAACCTAATAATAATAATAAAAAAAGACATGATAATAATAACAATAAACAAAATTAAAAAATAATATGATAATAGATCTTTCAGCTGAAATATATAATAATATGCCTCATTATCCAGATGATATTGATGTCAAAGTTTCAGCTGAAAATTATGAATATTTTAATATTACAAATATATCTATGTGCGTTCATACAGCAACACATATTGATACTCCTCTTCATTGTATAAATAACAAGCCTTCTGCAGAAAATATAGATTTGAATTATTTTATTGGAAATGCATATTGTATTGACATAATTCCTGATAAAGAAAATAAAATAAATTTTGATGATAATTTTGATTTTAATATAATAAAAGAATGCGATATACTCCTTGTTAACACTTCTTGGCATAAGAATATTAATACAGAAAACTATTATAAAAACTTTCCATATTTGAGTGAAAGTTTTGCTTATAAATTGATAGATTTAAAAATAAAAACTATAGGAATAGATACCCCTTCAGTTGATTCAATTTCAAATAATAATTTAATACATAATATTTTATTTTCTCATAATATATGCATTATAGAAAATTTGGTAAATCTAGAAAAAGTATCTCAAAAGAAATTTTTTTTTAGTGCGGCACCTTTAAAAATAAAAGGAAGCGAAGGATCTCCAGTTAGAGCTTATGCTATTATAGATCAATAAGAATTATAAATAAAAAACCATGCCGAATATCTGACATGGTTTTTATTATTTTCATTAAAACAAAATTATTAGAATCTTATACCTATTTGTCCGCCTATATCAAATCCTCCTAATTTTACTTTTGGAGAAATATCTTTATATTCCATAACAGGGAAATCATAGGACATATAAATACCTAAAGTGAAATTATATAATAAAAGAAAATCTAAAGTTGCTTTAAGGTATGGTATATATAAATTATTATATTGATTTTGTAAATCTTTTAAAGAGTATGAATATCTTTGTTCTCCGCCGCTATTTTCTTTGGAATAACTTCCTCCTCCAAGAGGAAATTTTACACCAGCTCCAACTCCTATAGATAAAAATAATACATCAATTTTAGGCATTAATCCTACACTCAAACTATCAAATGTTGCATTTCCTTTACTTATATCTGATTTATATGCAAATACATCTCTTTGATATCCTAAATCTAGTGCTAAACCTAATGATAATACAGCTAAATCAAAATAATAATTAGGTCTCAAATATACACCGAATTCAAATCCGCCGTCTGGTTTAAGTGTTTGACTTTGTTTTCCATCTTCATAAAAAATACCAATTCCTGCTCCTAAAGGCACAGTTAAATCAACTCCAAATCCGCTTTTAGCCATAAGGCTTGAACTAATAGTTATTATGAGCATTGATGTTATTAATACTATTTTCTTCATTTATTAACCTCTCATTATTTTTTTATTTTAATTGCTCTTTTAAATATAATAATATTTTAATTTTTTTCAAGCATGTATTTTATTATCGTCATGTAGAAATTGTTTTATTAATATGAAATAAATAATTTATTTTTTGTATATGAGCATTTTTATAATTTTAAGGATAGTAAAATGAAGAAAATTTTATTTATATTGATGTTCATATTTATATGTTTAAGCAATAATCTTTATGAGGATAAATGCATTAAGATAAAAAGAAGAGGCAGAAGCTGCTATAAAAAAAGCATATTAAGCTATAATATCAAAAACAATAAATGCATTATTATTTCATAAATATTTAACTGCTATAGGGACTTGAATATTTTGAATTCAAGTCTTTTTATAATTTCTCTATTTCTTCTATACTCAAATCAGTATTTTCACTTATTATTTTTATATCTATACCTGATTTTTTTAATTTTTTAGCTATAATTATTTGCTGTTCTTTTTTACCATGTTCTATACCTTTCTCCATTCCTTGCTCTATTCCTCTCTCCATACCTTCTTTTATACCTTCTTCTCTCTCTCTTTTAAGCATTAGGCTCTGTCCATATAAAAAAGCATCTCTAGCATTATAAACTTCCATCTCTTCTTTGTTTGATATAAATCTTTCATATTTATCTATTACTTTAGGCATAATGTGGTTAACCTCCTTCAATTTTTCTTTAACATTTTCTAAATCTTTAATAGTAAAAAACTCTATCCAAGATAATATTTGATTTCTTTTAATATCATCTTTATTTGAATTATTTAGTATTGTTATAAATCTTGGTATTTCTATTATATGCAATTGAATAATGTCTAATGATACATCATGATTTTGAGTATCTATAAGCTTAAAACATCTATGAGCTTTACCTTCATCTCCAAAGTCCATATTAAAATTAACAAAATTTATACTTATTACCTGACTAATAATTTCATAAGATTCATTTTCATTTAATTCACTTACTATATTTTTTGATATATAATAGTATATCCTTTTTACAAAATCTATATTTCCTGATAATTGTATTTCTATAATAATTTTTTTTCTTATCTTTAGTAATTGCTTTAACATCAAGAACCGACTCTTTTAAATTAATATTTTCAGGCAGATTATGAGGATTAATAATTTCTAAATTATAAACTTCTTCAAAACCAGAATCTCTAAGAACACAATTAACTATATTTTCTAATATATCTTCATTACCAATAGAGCCTAAAAGATAACGCACAAAGTAATCGTTCATTCTGTTAATATTTCTCATAATGAAATTATAACAAATAAAAATATAAAAGTAAATTAAGAAAAATATTTATTACTGAGTATAATTTTTAAAAATATAAATGTTATTAACTAGAATACAAACAACATTTATAATGATATTAGTTGATAATAAGATATGTATTTTTTGTGGCTTTGGCGAATACAAAAAGTTTATATAAAAACCTTTATTTATCAATAAAAAATTACTCGTAAAAAGAGCCTGCCATTTTTCAAATAGCAGGCACTCGTAGTTTTTTATTTTAAACTTTTTAATTAAAAAATTAAGAAACTAAATCTTTCACAGCATCGCGTCCTGCATTCAAAGCTTTTTTATTTATATATAAAAAAGTTTTTGCTAAAAAACCTTTATTTATCAATAAAAAATTACTCGTAAAAAGAGCCTGCCATTTTTCAAATAGCAGGCACTCGTAATTTTTTATTTTAAACTTTTTAATTAAAAAATTAAGAAACTAAATCTTTCACAGCATCGCGTCCTGCATTTAAAGCTTTTTCATTGGATGGTAAAAATTCTTTCTTACGCTCTCCAAATACCTTCAAAAATGCCTGCTGAACACTATCAAATGATACAACATTATGAAGTGTAAGCAAAGCACCAAGCATTACCATATTTGCAGATTTTGGATTTCCTATATCTCCAGCAATTTTATTAGCTTCAACATAGGCCACTTTTATATCATCTCTTGAAGCTTTTTTATCTATTAAAGATGAGTTTATAAGTAGTATTCCATTAGGAAGAACATCTTTTTCAAATTTAGCAAGTGAAGGAAGATTCATTATAACAGCAGCATTTGCATCATGAGAAATTATAGGAGAACCAACAAGCTCGTCACTTACAACAACAGAACAGTTAGCAGTACCTCCTCTCATTTCAGGGCCATATGAAGGACACCAAGTAACATGCTTATTTTCTATCATGCCAGCATAAGCAATCATTTGTCCCATAGACATAACTCCCTGTCCTCCGAATCCTGCAAAAATTATTCTCTCTGTACTCATATAATTCCTCCTTTATTAACCGTCATTTCTAAAATTACCAAGAGGATAATGAGGTATCATATATTCTCTTATCCATTTATGCGATTCTGTAGGAGCTATTCCCCAGTTAGTAGTACAGCTTGTAAGCATTTCTACTATAGAAAAACCTTTTCCTGCAATCTGATTTTCAAATGCTTTTTTAGTAGCCATTTTTGCTTTTCTAATATTAGCAGGACTATCTAATGAAACTCTCTCAACAAAAGTAGCTCCTTCCAAAGTAGCAAGCATTTCGCATACTCTTATAGGTTTTCCAGCTCTATGAAAATCTCTTCCAGCTTGTGTTGTAGTTGTTCTTTGACCTTCTAATGTAGTAGGAGCCATCTGACCGCCTGTCATTCCATAAATAGCATTATTTAAGAATATTACAGTGATATTTTCTCCTCTTGCAGCCGCATGTATTATTTCAGCAGTACCAATAGCAGCCAAGTCTCCGTCTCCTTGAAGAGTAAATACAATACTGTCTGGTACAGCTCTTTTTACTCCTGTAGCAACAGCTGGTGCTCTTCCATGTGCTGCCTGCTGCATATCGCATGAAAAATATTTATAAGCAAGTACAGAACATCCAACAGAAGCTATTCCTACAGATCTTTCTAATACATTAAGTTCTTCTAAACATTCAGCTATTATTCTCTGTGAAGTACCATGCATACAGCCAGGACAATAATGTGTCCTAGCATCACTCAATCCCTTTGACTTTTCAAATACTATCATATTAAACCTCCAGCAAAACCTCTTACATTATCTATTATCTCATGAGCAGTAGGAACTAATCCTCCAGCTTTTCCATAAAATTTAACAGGCACATCACATTCTATAGCAAGTTTTATATCATCAACCATCTGCCCCATACTCATTTCAATACTTACATACATTTTGCAACTAGGATTATCGAATGCTTTTACAGGGAAAGGCCATAAAGTTTGAGGACGAATCATACCAGCTTTTTTGCCTTCTTCTCTAAGCTTATCAACAACACCTCTTACAACTCTTGACATAGTACCATAAGAAACAAATATAAGTTCAGCATCATCAGTATAATATTTTTCAGCTCTTGCTTCTTTTTCTTTTATTTCATCATATTTCTTCTGCAAATGAAGATTATGTTCATATAATAATTCAGGCTCTAAATAAAGAGAGTTAATAATATTATTTTTTTCTCTTTTGCCTCTTTTTCCGCAAGCAGCCCAAGTTTTTTCTTTTATCTCATATTTAGGCTTATATACTATATCTACAGGTTCCATCATTTGACCAATATATCCGTCAGCAGCCACATAAACAGGAGTTCTATAATGATCAGCTATATCAAAAGCCTCCATTATCATATCAGCAGCTTCCTGTAAATCAGCAGGTGCTAGTACAGGACAATTATAATCCCCGTCTCCGCCGCCTCTAGTCATCATATTATAATCACTTTGAGCAGGCTGTATACTTCCAAGTCCAGGTCCTCCTCTCATAACATTAAGTATAACAGCAGGTACCTCAGAACCAGCAAGATATGATATTCCTTCTTGTTTTAATGCTATACCAGGAGAAGAAGAAGAAGTCATAGCTCTAACTCCAGCACCGCCTGCGCCATAAACCATATTAATAGCGGCAACCTCACTTTCTGCCTGCACAAATGTACCGCCTGATTCATACATCGCTTTAGACATAAATTCAGGTATTTCATTTTGAGGAGTTATAGGGTATCCAAAAAAGCATTTGCATCCTGCAGCAATAGCCGCAGTAGCCATAGCCTCATTTCCTTTCATCAATGTTCTAGCCATTATTTACTTACCTCCTTATCTAATCTCTCTACAGTTATGCATAAATCTGGGCACATCATAGCACAATTAGCGCATCCTATGCATTTTTCCATGTCAGTAACAGCAGCAGGGTAGTATCCCCAAGAATTCATATTTTCTTTATCTAAATATAATATTTTAGTTGGACAAACAGATATGCAGTTGGAACATCCTTTACATTGTTCTCTATCAATATCAATTCTACCTTTAGCCATATTTCCTCCTTCATTATTGATATTAAACTTTATTATAATATAATAATTATCATAATAGTATATTATATTTAAAAAAAATTGTTTGTCAAAAAATTATTATAATATATAGAGTGAAAATGAAAATAAATCAATGAATAATATTTACTATTATTACAGTATATTATAGTAATAACTAGCTAAAATTAAAATTATATATAGTAATTATTATATTTTTATATATAATGATATTTGCAGCATATATATTTGGAGATATTATATATGAATAATGATGATAAAATGAATATAAAGAGATTATTTGACTTGGGGCATGAGGCTTTCAATAATAATAATTATAAATTAGCTATAGAATATTTAGATAAAATTATAGATATATACAATAAAGACATTATAGCATATTCTGATGAGGAGTTCATAATATACAGTGATGTTGATGATAATGAAGAGGAAGAGGGCAATATTGATGAAGATATAATGAACAGAACTCATAATACTTTAGTAGATGCATATTATAATAGAGCTATATCTAAATATAATCTTAGAGAGTATGAAGAGGCTATAAAAGATTTTAATAAGGTTATAGAGTTACTTCCTGATAAAATAGGTGCATATTATCTTAGGGGACATTGCAAATCTTATTTAAAATTGTATGAAGATGGTATTAAGGATTTTGATAAGGTTCTTGAATTTGATCCTAATGATATTGAGGCTATATATTATAAGGGACTTGGTTATTTTCATTTGTATAGATATAAAGAAGCTATTGAAAATTTTGATAAATTCATAAGCATTAATGATAGTATTTATGATGTTTATTATTATAGAGGTCATTCCAAACGTTATTTAAATAGATATGAAGAAGCATTATCAGATTTTACTAAACTTGTAGAGCTTAAAGATGATGACAGTGAGGCATATTATTCTAAAGGTTTAAGCGAATTTTTTTTAGGCCTTTATGAGGAGGCTATTAGAGATTTTGATAAAGTAATAGATTTGGATATTAATTTTTCAAGTGCATACTATTTCAGAGGGCTTTCAAAAAATAGCTTAAAATTATATTTAGACGCTATGGCTGATTATAAAAAGGCATTAGAAACTTCAGATGATAATGTTATAAATATATATAATGATATGGGACTTCTTGAATACAAATTAGGAAATTATAGAGAAGCTATAAATTGTTATACAAAAATTATAGAAATAGATGATTCTATATATTATTCTTATTATAATAGAGCTTTAGCTGAAGAATCATTGCAATTATATGAAGATGCTTTGATTGATTATACTAAGGCTATAGAATTAAATCCTAATGATGCTTATTCATATAATAATAGAGCTCTTATAAAAAATGAACTTAATATGTATGATGAAGCTTTATTAGATTATAATATGGCTATAGAATTAAATCCAAAAGATGCATATCTATATAATAATAGAGCATTATTAAAAGGAAGAATGCATTTATATAAAGAATCTATAGAAGATTTTGACAAGGCTATTTCATTATATGACGGAGACAGCGAGTTTTATTATTTCAGAGGACTTACCAATTCATATTTAAATGAATTGGATGAGGCTATGGAGTTTATCAATAAAGCTATTGAACTTGATAATGAATATATTGATGCTTATAATGAGAGAGGATTGATATATTATAGAACACAAAAATATGATTTGGCTATAAAAGATTTTAAGAGAGTTGTAGAGCTTGATGATGAAAGTGTATATGCCAATTATCATATAGCATTATCATATGATTCTTTAGGAGATTATGAAAATGCTATTAAATATTATAAAATAGTTATAGAACTTGATCCTACATCTGCTGATCCTTATTATAATATGGCTTTATCTAAAATGGAAATTGATTTATATAATGAAGCTATAGAAGATTTTAATAAAGCTTTAGAATTAGATAAGGATAATCCTGATACATATTTTAATATAGCTGTATGTTATGATTATTTAAAAGACTATGAAAAAGCTATTGAATATTATACAAAAGTTATAGAGCTTGATAATTCTTCTATTGATGCTTATTATAATAGGGGACTTAGTAAGGTAGAATTAAAGCTTTATAATGAAGCTTATGAGGATTATATTAGGGCATTAGAAATTAATCCTAAATATGCAAATGCTTATAATGGAATAGGTTTTTCAAAGACAAAATATTCTAATAATGAGTTTAGAAATAATAATATAGAGAGGGCTATGGATTTACTTAAAGATGCTTTATTATGCTATGAAAAGGGTTTAGCTCTTAAAATAGATGATAATTTTAATAATGCATCTATATATGACAGTATGGGATACACTACAACTAAATTGGCTAATATTTATTTATCAATTAATGATTTAGAAAATGCTCATAAATATTATAATGAAGCTTTATCTTATTTTAATGAGGCTTTGAAATTAAATGATAAACATGCTTTAGCATATAATAGTTTAGCTTATATTAATATACAATTTGATAGAATTAATAATAGCTATGATAAATTAAATTATAAAGCTTATAATTATTTTGAAAATGCTTATAAGTTTGCTAATAAAGAAGATAAAAAATTAGTAGAGAAATGTCTTATATCTTTAGCAATAGAAAATATAGAAACTGCCAAAGAGTTTTGTACAAAAAACGCAATTAATTTTAATTAAATCTTTAATAATTAAGCTTTAAATATAAAAAAGTAATTATTTGTAATCTATCTTCAAATAAATAGCGGCATGGAATTAGAGATAAATAAAAAGACTTATAAGATAACTTATAAGCCTTTTGTATTTTTAATATTAAATATTAATTTTTAAATAAATTAATAGCCTCATCTTTAGCACTATTAACAGCAGTAACTACAGAAGTAGAAGATATAGTAGCACCGCTAATAGCAGCTATTTCAGATTCTCCAGCTTCTTCAGGTTTTACACCTTTAACAACGCTTAAAGAAATAACAGAACTTTTGTCTTTGAACTGATCTCTAAACGCTGCTTCAGTAATTTTATCACCAAGACCAGGAGTTTCAGCCTGCTCAGTAACAACTATAGCAGTAATTTTAGTAACATCAGCATCGAAACCAACTAATATTTTATTTTGTCCATTATATCCGCCAGCAGAAGAAAGCATAGCATAACCAACAACAGTTCCATCAGCTTTTTTTCCAATATAATAAGGATAAGCAGAGTTTTCAGTTAAAGGTCCTTCAAGCTCATCAGCTCCGTCTATAACGGCTTTAACACCATTAAGTACAGTTTTTTCATTATTAGCTAGAATATCTTTTTCAAAAGAAGAATATACAAAAGAAAGTAAAAATCCAGCAAGTAATGCTGTAATAGTAACAGATATAACTGCAGTATAACCAACTTCTTTTTTCATAATTATTTACCTCCCTCTTTTTGAGCATTAGCCTTATTAATAGCTATTAACTCTTTTTTACCAACAGGCATAGGACGAGTAAGCATAGCAATTAAAGGCATAAACATATTTCCTATAAGTATAGAATACATCATATACTCTGGAGAAGAACCAAATGCTCTTAATATAGCTAGTACAGCACCTAT
The DNA here is from genome assembly GCA_944392715.1 of uncultured Brachyspira sp. GTDB lineage: Bacteria > Spirochaetota > Brachyspiria > Brachyspirales > Brachyspiraceae > Brachyspira. The sequence goes on along the minus strand of CALXXQ010000130.1, from coordinate 18,610 downwards.
TAAAAGAGCATATATCCAAGCACCTACATGGCTTGAAGGGCAAGTAACAATATCAGTAGCCATAAAGAATGCACCTAAAGCAAAACCTCCAGCTAATACTTGGTATATAGGAGAAGCAACTTTACCAGGCATTCCTAAACATAATAATAAGCTTACAACTACTAATGATATAAACATTCCAGCAGGTATTCTCCAATCTATAGTATTAGTAATAAGCAAATATATACCGCCTATTAAAAGCAATAAGAAAGAAGTTTCACCTATAGCACCAGCAGTACTTCCTAATAGCATTTGTAAATAATAATGAGATTCTATTTGTATTTGAGAAGCTAAAGAACCGCCGAAATCAATAGCATTAAATTTTAAGAAAGTTAAAGGTGTTGCAGATGTTAAAGCATTTGCAGCATCTAAAGCCTGAGTTGCTCCTGAAACAGTCAAGTTTAAATCTTTAACTATATTTTCAAATACTCCCATAAAAGGAACTCTTACAGGTGCACTATACATAGTCATTTGAGCAGGGAAAGCAACTTGTAAAAAAGCTCTTCCAACTAAAGCAGGGTTAAATATGTTAGTACCTAATCCGCCAAATACTTCTTTTGCAAAAACTATAGCAATTACACCGCCTATTACAACCATAGTTACAGTAGCTGAAGGAGGAAGAGTCATAACCAAAAGTATCGCAGTAACAAAAACAGCATAATCAGGAATTAAAGGTTTTTTTCTTACTTTTTTAACAATTACAGTAGAAAGTACACAAGTTATAATTGAAGCTAAATATAATACAATGACTTTTGCTCCGAATAACACTATACTATATATAACAGCAGGTAAAAGAGCTATAATAACTCTTGTCATTATCTTATTGGTAGTATCTCCATCTTTTATATGTGGAGATGATTCTGTATAAAATTTCATTATTATCTCCTTAATTATCTTCTTAACAAGTCTTTACCAAATCTAATCCACTGAACTAAAGGTATTTTTGAAGGACATATATAAGTACAGCAGCCGCATTCAAAACATGTTGCTATATCTAAATCATTCAATTTATCTTTAATCTTAGCTTTAGCAGTATGAGCAATTTCAGTAGGAGATAATTTTAGAGGACAAGCATTTCCGCATCTTCCGCATTTAATACAAGGATATTCTACTTCTTTAGGCATTTTATCTTTATTTAAGAAAAGTAAAGAGTTAGTACCTTTATTAACACATTGATCAAGATTAGGTACGCTTGCACCCATCATAGGTCCTCCAGCAAGTATAAGCACATTTTCAGCAGTAATTCCGCCGCATTCTTCTACAACATGAGATATAGGAGTTCCTAAAGGAAGCCATACATTTTTATGTTCTTTAATAGCATCGCCTGATACAGTAACAAGTCTTTCTATAAGAGGCTTATCCTTTGCTACAGCTTCATATATAGCATAAAGAGTAGCAATATTAACTACTATAACACCAACATCCATAGGTAATTTACTTACAGGAACAACTCTTCCAGTAGTAGCTTCTATGAGCATTTTTTCTGCCCCCTGAGGATATCTTAGTCTTAGAGGCATAACTTCAACATTATGGTCTTTTCCTATTTTAGACATTTCTTCTATTGCTTTAGGCTTATTATTTTCTATACCTACAATAGTTTTTTTGATGGAAGGTATAATTTTTCTTAAAATTTCAATTCCTTTAAATAAGTCCTCTGTGTGCTCCATCATAAGCCTATAGTCACTTGTTATATAAGGCTCACATTCAACCCCGTTAATTATTAAAGTATCTCCGCCGCCTTTAGCAGCACCATCTACTTTAACATGAGCAGGGAAAGTTGCACCTCCCATACCAACTATACCAGCTTTCTGAATCTTTTTAGACATTTCTTCTGCAGGCATAGACATGTAATCTGAACTTTCAAAATAAGCCAAGTTATCAGCATTACTATCAACATTGATAAGTAAAGCATTAGCTCCGCGTCCCAAAGGCGGAGGAGCAATTTCTGCTGATGCTACTGTACCTGTAACAGATGAATAAACATTACCTGATACATAACCATTGGCTTCACCTATAAGTTCGCCTCTCTCTACTTTGTCCCCTTTATTTTTTAATATCTTAGCTGGTGCACCGATATGTTGAGACATAGATATTAAAACACTTTTAGGGGGATTGGATAAAGTTGATGAAGATACATCAGCTGTATCCTTACTGTCATGCGGATGAATTCCACCAAAACGAAATTTAGCTAATTTCATATATCAATCCTTCACTTAATTAAGTTAATTAATACTAATTAGTATTAATTTATAGAAATTACAGCCACGGATTTTGTGTAACCACTTCCATAGCCGCATATAGCTACCTTACTGTTTTTCTTTATAAAACCATCTTCTAAAGCCATAGACAATGCTACTCCTGCTGAAGCACTTAAAGATGAATTAGCATTTTCCATTTTAGAATATACTACATCTTTATTTACTGATAAAGCATTAACAAATGCATCATAAGCATTTTGTGTAGAATAAGATGGTATATAAAAATTAGGTTCTATATTGTTAGAAGATAAAATATCTTTAACATATAGACCAGCTTTTTTAGCTTCCTCTTCAAAAATACTGCTGTTTTTTATGGAAATAAAATGTTCTTTATTTAGCACACCTTCTTTAGTATATGGTTTAGCAGTTCCTCCCATTGGAATATAGCAGTTTTCTAAAGCACTACCATCAGTTACAGAATCAATAAAGTCTATTTGCATATCAGATTTTTCATTAGTAACTAAAGCTGCTACGCTGGCATCGTCAAATCTATTTTCATCATCGCATATATAAAAAGATTCAGTAGCAACTACCAATATATTTTTATATCTGTTACTTTTGATAAAAGCATAAGCCAATCTTAATGCTGATAAAAATCCTGTAAAATCACTTTCTATATCAAAACAAAAAGCATTAGAAGCTTTAATTTTTCCTGCTAAAATACATGCAGTAGAAGGATAAACATAATCTTTAGTAACCGTAGCACAAAGAATAGCATCTATATTATCAGGATTAATATCCTTTATTACTTCATTAATAGGCATTAAAGCCAAATCTGAAGCAGGCATATTAGTCTTTTGATTTTTATAAACGCCCTTACAAGATTTAATGTATACCATTATGAAATTCCTTTATAAAAATTATGTATTTAAAAAATTCTTCTTTTAGCACCTGAATCAAAAAGTTCTTTAGCTATTTTTTCATTTACTTTTGCATCTAAAAATTTGTACATATTAAGAATAGCATTTTTTATTCCTATACCGCTAGTTTTGCCATGTCCTACAAAAGCTCCCCCATTTAAACCTAACAGTATAGCAGAACCATAAGAATCAGAACTCATTTTTGATTTTAAATTACCAAATACGGGCTTCATCATAAGTCCGCCCATAACACTGACAGGATTCTTTTTTACTTCTGATTTTAACATATTGACAATTAAAGATGCTGTTCCTTCTATAGTCTTTAATACTATATTTCCGTCAAAGCCGTCTGCTACTACTACATCAACTACATCTGATTTTAGCATATCATTAGGCTCTATATTTCCAATGAAATTTATTTTTTTCATTTTCTGAAGTCTTTCAAAATATTTTTTAGTTTCAGCATTACCTTTAGAATCTTCTTCGCCTATATTAAGAAGTCCAACTCTAGGATTATCTATCTTTAAATATCTCTTTGCAAATACTCTTCCCATAACTGCAAATTGAACCATATAATCAGGAGTACAATCTACATTTGCCCCCATATCAAGCATACAAAACTCTCCATTAAATCTTGGAAGCGTAGATATAAGAGGAGGACGCATAACACCTTTTAAACGTCCTATTTCGGTAAGAGCTGCTGCTAAAGTAGCACCTGTATTTCCAGGTGAAAAGAAACCATCAGCTTCTTTATTTTTAACCAAACTAGCAGCCAATAAAACAGAAGCATTTTTCTTATGTTTTATACCATTAGCAGGACTTTCATTCATATCTATTATTTCATCTGTATGTCTTATATCTATACGATTATGATCATATTTTGTTTTTGATATTGCTTTTGATATGTTTTTCTCATTACCTACTAATATTAAATTAATATCATTATTTTCAGATAGAGCGCTTACTGCTCCCAATACTAATTCTTCTAAAGGTTTTTCTCCGCTGGCTACATCTATGGCTAAATTCATAATATTTCCTAATTATTTTATTTTTTATTATCCTGCATTTTGAGTTTTTGGAGCTTTTACAACTCTATCTTTGTAAAAACCGCATTCAGGACATATTCTATGAGGCATTCTTTCTGCACCGCATTGCGGACAAATTGATAGGGAACCTAAAAATCTTTTATCATTTGCTGCTTGCCTTGATCTTTTTTTGGCTTTTGATTTTCTATGTTTTGGTACTGCCATTTTTATTTCTCCTTAAATATAGTTTATTATATAGATAGTTTGAATTTAAGATAACTATCACTATTATACAGTATAAAGTTTAAATTATAATACTATGAAGTGTCAATTTTGTCAAGTAAAATTGACATAATATGAAATCTATTTTCTTATTATATTACCATCTTTTACTATTAATGAACTTGTATCTAGTATTTCTTCACTAAATTTTATATTATAGTGATTAGCAATATCTTCATTAAGCAAAATTTTATATGAATTTGATACATTGATAAAATCTATTCCTTCCGTTTTTCTATTATTTTTTATGATTTTATCAAGAAGTAAAGCTAATTCTCGTCCCAAATAATAATAATTAAAATCTAAAGAAAATAATATTCCTACATTTAAAGCATCGGAAATATCCGTATTAATAATAGGTATAGAATATTTATCACATATATAAGATATCGAATATAAATTATTATCTATATAATCCTCATTAGCCAAAAATAAATAATCTATATTTTTGCCTTTTATCATATTTTCTATATCATGAGAATTATAATTTTCTTCAACTTCTAAAGAATAATACCTTATATTTTCATTGCTGCAATATTTTTTAATATATTCAGATACATAAGTTGATATTGTAGAGTGCTTGGTATGTAAATATGCAAAACTATTAATATTTTTATCAGATATTCTTTTTAGATATTTTGTTATATCTAAACTGCCGTATACCCCTGTAATATTATTATTTTGAATCTTACTTTTATATATATTACTTATTGATAAATTATCAAAATATCCTGCAAATATTATAGATTGAGGAACTATAATATTCATAGATACTAATGTAGCATTTTCTCCTATAACTATTGCTATAGTAGAATTATCATCTCTTACATTATTTGCTATTTGTATTGTTGTGGAATCATCTCCGTCTAATGTGTAAAAGTTAATTTTTACATTTAATTTATCTAAAGATATTTGATCTAGTAATCCTTTTTCTATAGAATTATAATTTCTGCTGTTTTCTTCTTTTATTAAACTTACAATTGTAGTTTTTTCTAAATTTTCTTCATTGTTACAGGAAAGAATGAATAAAATAAATAATAATAAATAATTAATTCTCATATTAAAGTTTTATATTCTTAGAATGAGCAAAAAAATATATATTATGCCCAATCGCTCTCATCTTTTCCTCGTAAAGTGTAACACCATAACCTTCCAATTTATTTACATATTCACTTTCCAAGACATTTTTAAATATCTTAGATTCATTATAAATAGGATTCATTATCTCCAATGCATAATTATCATCATCTGTAACAGAATAAAATATGCCTTCATCTTTAAGAATAGGATACATTTTATCTAAAAAATCTTTATTAAATATTCGTCTATGAGCATGCTTTTTCTTTGGCCAAGGATCTGGAAAGTTTAAATATATTTTATCAAATAAATACTTACAATTCAAATATTTATCTATGACATTATTAGCTTCGCCAAATATTATAGTAAGGTTTTTTATGTCTCTTTTATATGCTTTTGATACAGCCTTTTTAGCTGCTTTATATGAATATTCTATACCTAAAAAATATTTGTCTTTATTATTCATAGCAAGCTCAACTATAAATTTTCCATTGCCGCAGCCTATTTCTAAATCTATTATATCATAACCTGATAATCTTTTTGATAGTTCATTTTCTATTATAGTACTATCTTCTGTATTAAAATCATCCAGTAAATACTCGCTCAATATTTCTTCATCAAGATTTAAATTTCTCAATTATTTTCCTCTTCTCAAATTATTATCAATAATATTTTATTTGAATAATATATTACTTAATTTTTATGTCAATACATCATACAGTAAAGCATAGAATATTTTTTCTCTATAAAATTATAAATTATTTTAAGCCCCGCCCTTTATTCTTAGATATTTTTTTAAAATTATAATTTAAATTATTTTATTATTTATTTAGAATTGTTAACACCCGCCCAAGTGATTATTAGATTTAAAATTTATATTAACGCACGATTGATTAATTTTATTATTTAATGAATTTGTATTGATAATTAATTTAATAATAAAATTTATTTACCGTGCGTTTTATTACTTAATTAAAACTCTGCTTTCATAGCAATATAATATCTTCCATCTGTAGAACCCTGAAAACCAAAATATATAGGATCAAATTTCAGATAAGCAGAATATTCAAAGCAGAATAAATCTTTCTTAGGATTAAATCCATTCATATTATGATTATCATCATTATAATTAACAGGTATATAGAATAGAGGACGAATTGCAATATTTATCATTTTCCATTCAAGTCCAAGTTCAATCCTTACATAATGAGCATCATTGTCTCTCCAAGTATATTCGCCAAGCATATTAAGCCATAATTGATGATCAAGAAATGGAATTTTACCCATAGCAGATAATTGTACTAAATGATGAGTTTTATTATTTAATCTACTATCATATGCATTTTGGAAATTATCAGGAGATAGAGAGTTCTTATTATTATATTGATAAAGAAATTGAGTTCTAAAATAATCCCCATTGATTTTAAAAGCAACAGCTAAAGGATTTGAATCTTTTGAATAACCTTGCGAATAAGATAATTCATAATAATAACCTATAAGTCCAGCTCTGAATCCCATTTCATTATTTACTCTAGGTAAATACCAATGCGGAGCAAAAGATTCAGATTCACTATCAACTACAGAAGGAAGAAGCATAAATGTAGAACCATTAATATCATTTACAGCTTTCATTCTAAAAGATAATAATATTCTAGTTAATGCAACAGCTTCTATCCCAGCATCATATAGTCCTATATCTCCTGTTGCATAATTTTTATTGAATACATCAAATTTAGAAGTCATAGTTACAAAAGGAGTAGCCGAAAACATCCAATCAAAATGAAAACTCTTTCCAATAGATAAATACATATTAGGCATACTGAAATGTCCGTCTTTTAAATTGACGCCTATTATAGTATTCATATGAACTTCTATAGTAGAAAGCTCATACAAAAGTCTTGATGAAAAAGAAGTTTTCAAAATAGATTCTCTCTTATGACTTTCATGTATATAGTCAAAAGGCATATAACTTTCTGTAGGTCTTATAGGTTCTAATCCTATATACGGCCATATACTCACTATGTTCTTTAACATTTTTTGCTCTTTCTCTGTGTATGGAGATTGAGCATAAATTATTGAACAAGTCATCATTAAGCTTAAAGCTATTAGTTTTAATATATTATTCATAATACTGCTTTTTTTACTTGTTTTTTCTAATAATGATATTTTACCATATAAATAAAAAATTGACAATTGAATTTATATGTGATATAATTTTAAATAGTTTTTTTTGGAGTTAAAAATTGAAAGAATTTACTATTTTAGAAGAAAAATTAAAGGATTTTTTAGATGAGTATCAATTAATTTCTATTGATAATAAGGAATTATTAAATACAATAGAACAGCTAAGATTAGAAAAAGAAGAATTAATAGATACTCTGACTAAAGCAAGAGATAGTTTTAATCTTTTAAAAGAGGAAAAAACTATTTTAGAAGCTGATAAAAGGAATGTTACAGATAATTATAATTCTATAAAAGAAGATAAAGATAATTTAATAAAACAGTTAGAAGCTACTAGAATAGAAAGAGATACTTTAAAATCTAATTTGGAAAATTCTGAAAAAGATTCTGTTGCATTATTAGAAGAAAATGATAATTTAAAAAAAGAATTAGAAAAAGCATTAAGAAATATAGAGGATTTAAGGAAAGAAAATAATGAACTTCAAGAAAAATTAGGAATTTTAATAGAAAGAATAGATAATGTAAGAAGAGTTAATTTTGAATCTAAAAAGAATAATCATGCCTCTATAATTCATAATACAGAAAATTCTAATAAAGAAATTAATACTGTTAATACAGTTAATAATGAAGTACAATCAATAAAAGAAGAATCTGAAAATAAAAGAGAAGAAGTAAAAAAAGAAATCGAAAAAGAGATAGATGTAGAATACATTGATGAAAATACTATAGATGATGATTATGAAGAATATAAATCTGAAAATGGTTTAGTAAATAATGAAAAAAAGTCTGAAGAAGTTAAAGATGTAAATAAAGTTTTTAATGTTAAAGTTACAGAAGATGAAGACCCTTTTAGTAATGCCTCAGATTCCAGCTGGGATAATGATATAAAATCCTCAGAAGAAGAAGATTTATCAAAAGAAACAGCTGCTGAAGAGTCTGTGGAAAATACTGATAAGGAAGATAATTATGAATTTGATATAAATGAAGATGATCAGTATATGTTTGGTGATGATGATGAAGAGGAATTCTTCTTTGATAATGAATCAAAATAGATAAAATAAATATAGGTAATAATTATGGATAATATTGTAGATGTTAACATATACGGCAGAATATTAAGCATAAAATCTCAAGATGAAAATGCTGAATATTTGAAAGAACTTGCTGATTTCGTAAATGAAAGTATGAATGATATAGCAGAACATTATGGCCCTAATTATCCAAGAGATACTATAGCAATACTAGCATGTCTTAATATAGCAGATCTTCTAAAAAGAGAAATAGCAAGCAATAAAGCAGGAAAAGATACTTTATTAGCTTTAAAAGAAAGTATAGCTTCAAGATCTAATGAGCTTATAAGACTCATAGATGAAACAAAAGAATCTAGAGAAACAAATGAAAATTAATTATAATTTACTATCTCTAAGCATATAATTAAATTGATTTCTAGTATAAACTTTTATTTTATTATTATGAGTAGCATAGCTTCTTGCACTATTTGTAAGTTCTACAGGTAAAACTAATATTCCATTTTTTGCTCCAGCCTCATTGATAAGAAGTATAAAGTCTCTAATTATAAGCTCTCCAACCTCTGTATTTCTCCATCGTTTAAAAGATATTAAAGTTAAATCCTTTTTACTTTTATTTGCAGCAAAAGCCAAATAGTTAACTTCATCTCCATAATCATAATCTATCAATTTATCTTTATATTCCTGTACAGCGGAGTATAAAAGTTTTTTTTGTATTATATCCTGACATATGCTTTTGAAAGATGATAAGCTTATATCATATATTTTATCTACTTTTTTTAAGTTTACATTTTCTATAGTTGTATTAGTTTCATTAATGCTGCATTCTAATAATATCTTTTCAATATCTACAGTTCTTTCTATCTCTATTAGATTTAATATATTATCAAGATTATTAAAAGAATCTTCCCATAATTGCACAGTATTTTCCCATATTTCTATATATTGTCTATCTACATATTTTTCATAGTTTTCTTTTGCATATTTTTCTTTATTATTCAAAACTATATCGCTTCTTAATTTTTTTAATTGTTCTGTAGCTTTTGAAATTTCTGATAGATAAGCAAGTATGCTATTTAAATCATATATATCAAATTCAGGATCATTAAATAAATGCACATGCTCAAAATAGCTTATAGAACTGTTAATATCTTTAATAAAATAATTATAAAAAGCAAAATCTAAAATAATGGAAGTTTCTTCTTTTTTTATATCATTTATTTTATATTTTTTAGATAATTTATCATATAAATTTATAAAAGCATCATTATCATCAGATTTATATAATATATAGAGGTATATTCTATTTATATAAAAGTTATACTGCGGATTATTTTTAATAGACCTTAAAGATAAAATAGATTCCGTAAAGCTTCTAGCACTATTAATTTCATCAGTAATAATATATAGAGATATCAGGATTTTTTCTACTAATATTAATTCTTCATAATCTTCTTCAATATTGCTTATATTTCTGCTCAATCTCTTATGAAGTTCTTCAAGTATATTAATAACTTTTCTGTATTCTCTATTTATAAAATATGATATAGCTGCTATTTTTAATTCATCTATTTCGAAATCGCTTTTATTGTTTATAACTCTATTAAAATATTCGCATGCCAATCTATATGCACCTTCATTCCCCAATATAGTGGCAACTTTTGTAGAATAGTAATTATTAGAAGCATCAAGCTGTGCTATTTTTAATGTGCATTTTAGACTTTCTTCTCTGTTTTCTATTTTTTCATATAGTTCTTCTAATTTTTTATATATATTTAATTCTTCGCCTTCAAAATATTTTAAATTAAGAAGCTTTTCATAATTTTCCAAAGCTTTTTCTGTCATATTATATTGCTCTTCTATAACAGCCAATTCATATATAGAATTATAATCTTTAGGGTTTAACTCTATTATCTTCTCAAGTTCTGTTATTTTCTTTTTAATATTTTTAGGCTTTAGATTATCATTTGAATTTGTTATGGTTTTTATAAATAGCAGGATTCCAATTATCACTATAATTGATATTGGAACCATAAGTATATAAACATAAGAATCAAACATAATAACACTTCCTATATTTTATTAAATTTATCTTACTAAATTATTCTTTAAAAATGAATTAAATTGGCTTCTAGAATAAACAGTAATTTTTTCATTATGATTTGCATAACTTCTAGCACTGTTTGATAATCTTACAGGTAGAATTAATATTCCATTTTTAGCTCCAGATTCATTTACCATAAGTAAAAAATCCCTAATTATTAATTCTCCTACCTCAGTATTTTTCCACCTCTTTATAGAAATTAATGTTATTTCTTTTCTGCCTTTTCCTGTAGGGTATGTTAAATAATTAACTTCATCTCCATATTCATAATTTATAACATTATCAGAATATTCTTGTAATATTGAATATGATAATTTATTTTGAATAATATTTTGACATAGCTTTTTAAAATTATTCAAACTTAATGAGTATATAATATCTATATCTGTAATTCGGCTTTGTTTGCTGTCATCATATAATTTTTTCTCTGTATTATATTCCTGCAATATTTTATCAATATCCATAGTATTTTCTACTTCAACTAATGAATTAATATAGTCAAAATTTGTGAAACTTCCTTCCCATAAACTGAGTACAGTTTCCCATACATCTATTAATTCAGTATCTATATATTTATCATATCTTTCATTTGCATATTTTTCATCATTTAATTTCATAGAGTTTCTTAATTTAGTTAATTGAGTAAATGTTTTATTAATTTCATTAAGATACTTTAATATTTGATCTAAATAATATACGCTGTATTCTAACATATGAAAAGAATTTAGCTTTGAGAAATATCTTATAGAAGCATCTATATCTTTCAAGAAATAAGAATAAAAAGAAAAATCAAATAAAATGCTTGCATATTTTTTTCCTGCATTATCCAAATCATATAAGTTTATTATTCTTCTGTATGAATCACTGAATCTTTCATTATCTGATAATTTATATAATACATACATATACATTTTATTAATATATAGTCTATGCTCATCGCTTATTGTGTTATCTGATAGTATTTGCTGAATGAATGTTGCTGCTACATTAAGCTCATCAGCAGATATATACATTGATATTAATAATGTTTCCAAATTAGATATTTCTGATTTATCTGTTTCTTCATTATTTTGTATTTTTTTATACAGTTCTTCTAAAAATATTATCGATTTTTTATAATCTTTGATCATAAAAAATGATAAAGCTGCTACTTTTGCTTCTTCTATATTTAAATCTTTTTTTGATAATACTATTTTATTAAAATATTCACATGCTAATTTATATTGACCTTCTTTTCCTAATATAGTTCCCAATTTAATGGCATAATATGTATTATTAGGTTCAGCTTTAGCAATTAGAAGAGAATATTTAAAGCTTTTTTCCTTATCTTCTAAATAAGAATATCCGATTTCTAATTTCTTATATATTTCAACTTCATTAATTCCATTATCTTTAAAGTATCTAGTTGTTATAAGTTTTTCATATTTTGCTAATGCTTCATTTGATTTTCCATATTCTTCTTCAAGCATTGCTAATTTATATAATGAATCAAAATCATTTTCATTTTCAGCTATATTTTTTTCTAATTCTGCCATTAATTTTTTTGTACTTTTTGCAGGTTTATGTTTATTTTTTGAGAATATGTTTTTTATCATTACTATTGTAGCTATTAATATGACTATAAATATCAAAGCTATTATCATGTACAGAGTTGTGTCATTCATATATTTGTATCCTATAATTTTTTTTCATTTTTATATACATGCATTATATACAAAAAATGAAAAGTTTAAATATATTTTTACAATTTTTCATTATTATTGTGTAATTTATATATATCTTGACTTTAATATATAATATTATATATTTTTTTTATTCATTAAAAATATTTAGGAGAACTAAAAAATGAAAAAAATAATTAATTTTATTTTGGTGCTATTACTAATAGTATTTTTTGCATTTTCCTGCTCTGGAAATAAAAATACAGGAAATTCAATAACAGTAATGGTTCCTGATTGGGCAGTACCTTCTGATGAGATGCTTAATGCTTTTACAAAGGATACAGGCATTACAGTTAATATGAATGTTATAGCTTGGGAAAATATTAGAGATAAAATATCAATTGCTGCTGCTGGAGGAACTGCGGCTGCTGATGTTGTAGAAGTAGATTGGTCTTGGGTTGGAGAATTCTATAGTGCTGACTGGCTTGAACCTATAGAATTAAGTCAAGAGGAAATTGATGCTATGCCTTCAATACAGCCTTTTATAATAGATGGTAAAGTACTTGCTCTTCCTTATGCTAATGATTTTCGTTTAGCTTATTATAATAAAAAACATTTTGATGCTGCAGGTATCACTGAAGCTCCAAAATCTTGGGACGATGTTTATGCTGCTTTAAAAGCTATAAAAGCTGCTGGTATAAGTAAATATCCTTTCTCTATGCCTTTGAATGCTGATGAATCTTGTACTACTTCATTAATATGGATGGCTTATTCAAAGTATGGCATAGTATTTAATGAAGACGGTACTTTAAATAAAGATGCTGTACTTGGTGCTTTAACTTTTATTAATCAAATGATAAATACTGATAATTTAATAGACCCAGCTTGTAAAACTTCTACAGGTATGGATGCTTATAGAAGAATCAATTCAGGAGAGGCTAGCTTTATAGTTGGTCCTACTTCATTTGTAAGCAGAGTTCAGGATCCTAATGAATCTAAAGTAGTAGGGGAGGTTATACCAATATTGCTTCCTGGTGCTACAGGACCTTCTCCAAAGACTTTTGCTCTTCCAGAGGGACTAGGTGTAATAAAATTATCAAAAAACAAAGAAGCAGCTATGAAATTTGTAAAATGGTTTAATTCTCCAGAAATACAAAAACAATTAAACTATGTACAAAATACTATGCCTACAAGAACAGCTATTATGGAAGATTTAATTAATGAAGGTAAACTTAAAAATACAGGTGCCTTGCTTGAGGAATCTACTTTAATATCAAGCCCATTCCCAAAAGGTGTTCCTAGTTATTATTCAGAAATGACTACGGCTATATTTAATGCTGTTAATGAAATGGTTCTTGGTGCTAAGACTCCTGAGGATGCATTTAATGCAATGGATGCAAAAATAAAAGAATTATTAGCTAGAAAATAATTTATATTGGGCATTGCTTTTTAGTGATGCCCATATATTTATCAATTGCAATAAATAAATATTAATTATAAAATAATATCTTAATAAGCAGTTTTGATTTTATAAAATTATAAAAATGAAAAGAAATAAAATTTTGCCATATGTATTGATATTTCCTGCATTTATTATTATGACAGTCTTTGTACTGTATCCTATAATCGTTACATTATTTTACAGCTTAAGAAAAATGAAATTAACCTCTCCAAAGGATACAGCATTTATTGGTTTGGACAATTATATAGCAACTTTAAAATCTATAGATTTTTGGTATTCGCTTCAAAATAGTATAATGATAATGATAGCGGTAGTTATTTTATGTATATTATTCGGACTTTTTTTTGCGAGCATTTTGAATTTTGAAAGCAGGCTTAAAAATATTTTAATGGCAATATCTGTTATACCTTGGGCATTGCCTCCTGTAGTTAATGGCATACTTTGGAAATGGATATTTTATCCTGGATTTGGTTTTTTGAATAAAATTTTATATAATCTTAATATTATAGAAGAGCCTATACAATATTTATCAAATAGATATTCATTAATGCTTATTATAGGCATAGTCATAGCATGGCGTAATATTCCATTTTGTACTATAATATTTTTATCTGCTATGAGAGCTATACCAGAATCTGTTTATGATGCTGCTAGTATAGATGGGGCAAATAGATTTCAAATATTCACCAGAGTAACATTACCTCTTTTAATGCCTGCTTTAGGTATTATTCTCACTTTTACATCTATATCTGCTATAAATGTATTTGATGAGGTTATATCTATTTCAGGATACGGTAATTTAGGTAAAACTATACTGCTTGAAGATTATATGATAACATTTTCATTTTTAGATTTTGGAAGGGGAAGTGCTTTGACATATTTGATTATGATTGCAGCGGGTATTTTGGGTTTATTTTATATTAAATCTATGTCTAAAAAAATTGACTATATATAATTTTTTTGTTGTAAAAGTATTATAATTTTATATATTAAATAAAAATTAATTATTAAAAATGGCGGAATAAATTATTATGTTTGTAAATAAAGATGAACAGAGAAAAAATAGAAGCATCAAGCTTTTAAAAGAAATAGGTATAAATAATTGCCTTGATATTCCTGATATAGATGTAAGTAATATGTGCATTCGTTCAAAAGAGGATATATCTAAAAGGGCTATAAGCTGTCTATTTTGCATACAGGCTTCTTTAGAAAACAGAAAGGACTATCAGTTTTATATTAATAAATTAAAAAAATTTAATGTAGATGAGAGTGTTTTAATGGATTATGAAAAAGAGGTTTTCAGCGGAGAAATAAGCGATGATAAATTAAAGCTTGTAGCTTGGAAATATGAGGCTTATTGGGTTCTTTGCTGGGTTTTGGGATTTTTTACAGAATTAAGAGCACCTAAAGAAGTTTGCAATTTTGACAGAGCTATTGATTTTACATTTTACTGTGATAATTTTGAAGATTTTATTAATAAGGTTAATCTTGTTGATACTGATAAGATTTTAGATGAATTTGACTTTATTTCCAGATTATATAATGAATGCCTTAATGGAAAATCTAATAATGAAGTTTGTAATTCTATTTTAAGGGATATTGTTGCTGAAAGATATATGGCTTTGAAATGGATATTATATCCTGATGCCAATTGGTATATTATTGAATAACATATTTATGAAAAAAAATAGCAAAAGAGTAAGTTGTTTATATTATTTATCTATTATATTTTTTATAATTATAGTTTTAGGTCCTATAATTTGGGCTGTAATAGTAAGCTTTACACCTGAATATGAAATGTTTAAAAATACTTATAATTTTATACCTAAAGAGCCTACCATAGATAATTATATAAAGCTTTTCACATCATCAGACAGACAATCAAAAATGTTTTTTGTAGGTATACTTAATTCTATTAAAACAGCTTTTATAACTATATTTTTATGTCTTCCCTGTTCAATAATGTGTGCTTATGCTATATCAAAAATGAAGTTTAAAGGAAGAAATATAGTTAAAACTTTAATATTGATATCTATGGCTATACCAGCATTTACAACTATAATACCTCTTTATAGGATGTTTTCATTATTTTCATTGCTGGATAATTTATTTTCATTGTCAATGATATATGTAACTTCATTTTTGCCTATAAATACCTGGATGATATCCAATTATTTTGATACTATACCATCAGAAATAGAGGAGGCAGCTTATATAGACGGCTGTAATGAAATAGATGTTTTATTTAGGATAATTCTTCCAGTATCTACACCTATTATTTTATCAGCTTTCTTGCTTGTATTTTTAATGTCATGGGGTCAATTTCAGATACCTCTTATTTTGGCTAGTTCGGCAGCTACAAAACCTATATCAATAGTAGCATCTGAATTTGTTTCAAAAGATACTATACAATACGGCATAACAACTGCTGCGGGACTTCTAGCCATATTTCCTCCTGCATTGCTTGCTGTAATATTTAGAAAATTTCTAGTTAAAGGTATGACAGGCGGATTTGGAAAGTAATTTTTTATTATAAAATGTATAATTGTATAGTGTTATTTAGTTAAAATATTATTTTTGTAAAATTATTGCAGATATTGACTTTTTAAATATATTATGTATAATATGGTTTGGAATTAATATATTTATAAGGTTGTTTTTGGTGTTTGGTAATTTAACTAAATCTATATCTAATGTATTCTCTAAAATACAAGGTAAAAAAGTACTAACAGATAAAGATATATCTGATAGCCTCTTAACTATAAAAGAAGCATTATTATCAGCCGATGTATCTTTAGAAGCAGCTGATAAATTCCTAGAAGAAGCAACTAACAGAGCCATAGGCAAAGAAAAATTAGAAGGTGTAGAGCCTGCTAATCAATTTGTAGCTGATGTTCATGATACTTTAGTTAATATGATAGGCGATGGCGAAAGCGGTTTAAAATTAGAACCTGTAGAAAAAACTACTATCACACTCCTTTTCGGTCTTCAAGGTTCTGGTAAAACTACAACTTCAGCTAAATTAGCTAAATATTATAAAGATAAAAGACGCGTAATGCTTGTAGGACTAGATGTTCATAGACCTGCCGCTATGGAGCAGCTTGCCGTTTTAGCTAAAGAGGTTGGAGTTCCTTATCATATAGATACTAAAGAAAAAAAAGCATATAAAATACTTAAAAAAGCTTTAGCTATAGCAAAAAAAGAGCAGTATAATATGATATTAGTTGATACTGCAGGACGTTTGGAAATAGATGAAGAAATGATGCTTGAGCTTAGACGTGTTGTAAATTCTGCTAATGTAACAGAAAAGTTATTGGTAGTGGATTCTACAGCAGGACAAAGCGTTTATGATGTTGCAAAAAGTTTTCAAAGCAATATTGGTATAAATGGTGTTATACTTACTAAATTTGACTCAGGTGTAAGAGGCGGTGCAGCTTTATCTTTGAGATATGCTACAGGTTCATCTGTAAGATTTATAGGTACAGGTGAGCATTTAGATGATATAGATGTATTTGATGCTAAAAGAGTAGCAGGTCAGATACTTGGAATGGGTGATATAGTAAAATTAGTAGAAAAAGCCCGTGCCGCTATAAGTGAAAAAGAAGCTCAGGAAATGCTTCAAAAAGTTATAGAAAATAATTTCGATTATAATGATTTCTTAAAACAAATAGAAGCTACTTCTAAAATGGGTGGACTTAGCAAAATGACTTCTATGATTCCTGGTATGGCTAATGTTGATACAGAACTTATTAGCCGTGAAGAAGAGAAGTTTAAAAAGTATAAAGCTATTATACAGTCAATGACTAAAAAAGAAAGATTAGCCCTATTTCCTTTAAATAATTCTAGAAAAATGAGAATATCTAAAGGAAGCGGTCAAAGTGTTTATGATGTAAATCAATTAATAAAACAATTTAATATGATGAAAAACATGATGGGCAGTACTAAAAAGATGGATAAGCTCGCAAAGTCCCTAGAGGGTATGGGTATGTCTATAGATGATTTAAACAAATTAATGTAATAAACTTGGAGGAAAAGAAAGGTGGTTAAATTAAGATTAAAACGTATAGGTCGCAAACATGAGCCTCATTATCGTATTGTAGCAGCAGATGCTCGTTTCCCACGCGATGGTCGTTTTATTGAAGAGCTAGGTTGGTTTAACCCTAAAGCTAAAGATGTATTGTATAAGTTAAATGTAGAAGGCTTAAAAAAATGGCTTTCTAACGGTGCACAGCCAACTTATGTAGTAAAAAGTATTCTTGTTAAAGAAGGTCTTATGGAAAAAGATAAAGGTGCTCCGCTTGAACGCAAGAAAAAAAGAGCATTAAAAAATCCTGAAAAAAGACGCAAACATCGTAAACAAGCTAAGCCTGAATCTGCTGAGGAGAAAAGTGAAGCTTAATTTACGTCTTATAATATATAAAGGAGTGTGCTATGACGGAAGAAAAAGAGCTTATTGAGTATTTGGCTAAAAAATTGGTGGATGAGCCTGAAGGTGTGAGTGTGAAGGTTATTGAGGGTGAGAAGAGTACGATTCTGGAATTGAAAGTGAACCAAAGCGACATAGGTAAAATTATAGGTAAAAGAGGTCGTATTGCTCATGCATTACGTACTATTCTTTTTGCAGCTTCCATGA
>CALXXQ010000129.1 GCA_944392715.1 uncultured Brachyspira sp. | reverse complement strand
GAGATGCCCGAGAGGCCGAAGGGAGCAGTTTGCTAAACTGTCGTAGGCAACCCCTACCGCGGGTTCGAATCCCGCTCTCTCCGTATCGGTTTATGATGATTAAAAAAGTTTCTATTATATTCTTTATCATTTTCAGCATAGCTCTTACTCAAGAAAATACAAACACTATAGATAATACCAATAATCAAATCGATATAAACACAAATACTGAAAATACAACTACAGAAACTAATTTCTTTAATGCCACTTTAGATAATACTAATAATATGGAAGAGCCAGCAATATTACAGGATATTAGAAATATTCAAGATAGAGCTCAGGTAAGTAATGGCTGGATGTTTGTGAGAGCTATTATTGGTTTTATAGTTACATTAGTAGGTATATATTTAGTATTCATTTATTTGAAAAATAAGTCTAAAAAGGTATCTGGTTCAAGCGATATTATAAAGGTACTTGCTACTACTCCTATAGCGGCAAACAGATATATATCCATAATAGAAATTGTTGAAGATATGTATTTAGTTTCTGTATCTGATCATAATATTAATTTGCTTTCTAAAATTGAAGATAAAGAAACTAAAGATCAAATAAAAATGATGTATATTAATTCTAAAAATAATGTTGTTGATGATAGTTTCAAAAATATACTTAATCATACATTATCAGTATTTAAACAGCCTAAAATGAAAGAAAAAGACCCATTACAAACTACTTCAGAAATAAGAGAAAGGCTGCATGATTTAAATATTAATAATCCTACAAATAATGATAATGATAAAAATAATTAAAAATAAAAAAAGGATACCTTATTAAATAGGCATCCTTTTATTTTATTCTGTATTAATTTAATATTTTGTTACATTAGTTTGATTATAATTTATCAATGTATATGAATGAAGTCTTCCGTCATTTCCTTTATAAACATTCATATTTAGAGGGTCGATTTCCCATATCCTATCTACTACAAAATTATAGTAATAATTTCCTGCTTCAGCTCTTAAAGTAATAACCCATAAATTATTTGAATAAGTCATAGGATATCTTAAACTATCAAATCCTAATTTATCAGAAGTAAACATAACTTCCTTAGCTGTAGTATTGCTGTAGAAGAAAGTAACTGTTCCATCAGAATTATAAATAGGATTTTTCTCATAGAATCCTATATCATTTGTTAATACAAAGTAGCTTACAGCCTGATTATTATTATCATATTCAGTATTAGAATTAACAGGATCATTAATCCATACTCCATTAACTCTATATTTATATGAATATTTACCTGTTTTTAAAGGTGACTGCCATAAATAGTAATAAACTCCATAAGAGCTTTTTATAAGAGGTATGCTGTCTTCCCAATTATTAAAATCTCCAGATACTTCTACAGAATCATAATTCTCAGCAAAAGTAAATAATACTCCGTCAGGTACTATTCTAGGAGGCATAACATCTTGTATATTATAATATTTCAAAATCTGCAAGCTATTCATTCTAGCTTCATACTGAGCCATAGTTTCTACGTCTTTATCTCCGCAAGATAAAAAGAATATACTAAAAACTATAGACAATATTATTAATTTATATATTTTTTTCATTGCTGCTTCAACCTGTTATATTTAATTTGCTATCATTGCTTGATGATGAATCATCTTTATTAGATGAAGTTTTATTTTCTGTATTTCCCTTTGACATTTGCTCTTCAACACCTTCCCAAGCTGTTTTAAGCTCTTTAAGATATCTTACTACTTCTAATAAAGGCGGCTTTGTTTTAGATATATTACCCTCTGTGAGTTTCTGATTCATATATGTATATATAGAAGCCAATCTATGTGCTATATCTCCAGCATCATAATTAAGAGAAGCCAATAGCTCATATATGATTTCCTGTGCTTTTACTATATTATTATGAGCTTCCTCTGTACCATGTTTTTTATCCATAGCAGCACAAGCAGTTTCCAAAAATTTAATGGCTCCGTCATAAAGCATAACTATAAGCCTATTTTGAGAAGCCGTACTCACATCTACTTTTTTATATTTTTCATAACCATTATTACTTGACAATTGAATCCCCCCATTGCAATTATTATGTTAATTACTATATATTATCGGAAAATAGTAAAAACAATAAAACATTTTTTAATTTATATAAACAAATAAAAAAATATTGCTGTAATAATATCCATTATATCATATAATAAAATTAATACTACAAAAAAGGAATAAATTATGATTAATATAAAACTTAATAATGGTATAGAAATGCCTATATTAGGACTTGGACTATATAAAATAACAGATAAAAATGAATTAGAAAATGCTTTTAAATGTGCAATAGAGGCAGGATATAGAAAATTTGATACCGCTCAATTTTATGATAATGAAAAAGAATTGGGAGAAGCTATAAAAAAAACAGGTATAAAAAGAGAAGAATTATTCATAACCACTAAAATATGGAATACAAAACAAGGCTATAATTCCACTAGAAAATCATTTGAAGAGAGCTTGGAGAAGCTTAATATGGATTATGTTGATCTAGTATTAATTCATTGGCCTGGACAGAAAAAAGAAAGATATTTAGATACTTATAGGGCATTAGAAAATATATGTCAAAGCAAAAAGGCTAAATCTATAGGACTAAGTAACTTTGAAATAAACAATTTAAAAGATATATTTGCCCATTGCAATATAGCACCTGTAATTAATCAAATAGAAAGACATCCTAATTTACCTAGAAATGAATTAGTAGAATTTTGTAAAAATCATAATATAGCAGTAGAAGCATGGTCTCCATTGGGAAGAGGAAAATTACTTGATGATAAAACAATAATTGATATAGCAAATAAATATAATAAAACACCAGCTCAGATAATATTAAGATGGAATATAGAAAATAATGTCGTTGTTATACCAAAATCTGTAAATAGCGAAATAATAAAAGAAAATATAAATGTATTTGATTTTCAATTGGATAAAAATGATATTGAAAAAATAAATGCATTAGAAAATGGATACAGAGTTGGTCCTGATCCTTTAACTTTTGATTTTTGATCATATAATTTTTTAATATATAAGGACATAAAATGAATATAAAAAAAGTGAAGATAGAAATATATATACCTGAAGAATATACAAAAAAACTTAGAGAGGCTTTAAATGATATAGGAGCTTTAGGCGTTGGAAATTATGATAATGTTATGTCTGTAACAAAAATTACAGGTTATTGGCGTCCTTTAGATGGGGCTAATCCATTTGACGGAAAGGTTAATGAAATATCAGAGGCTGCAGAAGATAAAGTAGAGTTTTCAACTGATGTTAAAAATATAGAAAATATTATAAAAGTTATGAAAGAAGTTCATCCTTATGAAGAGCCTGTAATAAATATTATTCCTTTATTGAATGACAGATTTGATGTTAATTTGAATTTTTAATTTAAAAGTAATAAACTAGACTTCATGTAATTATCAAAGTCTAGTTTATTTAACTTATTGAAAATTAATTTTTATTCTGTTATAGGTTTTATTATCCAATTTTTACCTTTTAATATTCTTGATAAAAGCATTCCAGCCCCTACATCATTTGTTGCATTTATAGTTGTTGCTGGGGCATCTGTTATAGTACCTATAAGCACCATAATAGGAATGGCTTCTGGAGGAAAATTGAAAGCTGATATTATAAATATTTCTCCAACATATCCGCCTGCAGGTATTGCCCCCATTACTGAAGATGCTAAAACTGATACAAGTATAGCAGTTATCATATTTTGAGGCTCTAAAATATTTATATTAAACATAGAACACATAAATGTTATTTTTAATATAGTTATCAATGTAGCACCTGCTTTATGCAAATTGCATCCCATTGGTATTGTTAAATCATTAATATCATCTGGTATACCTATTTTCTTTCCTGCTATTAAATTTGTAGGTATTGTAGCAGCCGATGAGCATGTACCAAGCGATACTAATGAAGGAGGTATAATATATTTCCAAAATAATTTTACCCCATTAATTCCAGCAGATAAATATGCAAATATTGTATTTGAAGCAAAATAAAATACTGCAGCTGCAATAAAATATATTATTAAAGCCCTAGATAATGGACCTGATATTGCAGAACCGTTTGTACCTACAAGAGAAGCAAAAAATGCTCCTAATCCTATAGGAGCTATATACATAACATATGAAACAACTTTTGATATTATAGTAGTTAATGATGCAAATAAATTTAAAACAGGTTTTCCTGCTTCTCCAGATTTCACAACCGCAATACCAATAATTATAGCAAATACTATTAAAGCCATCAAATTCTGTCTTGACCATAAAAGAGGAAAGTCATTAACTGTAAACATACCAAGTATATTTGAATTACTTGTCATATTGCTTATAGTTTCATTCATAGTTATATTAACTCCCTCAGCAGGATTAAATATTATAGTTACAATAAGCATATAAACAGCAGCTATAGTTTCTGTAACTATAAAAATTAAAATCATAATAAATAGTACTTTACCTATTTTACTTGTATTTTCCATATTTGCTATAGAATATACTAGAGAAACAAATATCATAGGAACTACACAGCAATAAAGTAAATTCAAAAATATATCAGCAATAGGCTGCAAAACAACAGCCTTTTCTCCAAAAATTATACCGATTATAGATCCAAGCAGCATTCCAAAAATCAGTATAAATGAAAATTTATAATTTTTTAAAATACTCATGTTATATTCCTTTTAATATTCCAAAGAAATTAAATAAAATATCTAATTAAGTATCTTATAAATATGAATATTTATATATTTAAATATTTAACTAGTAACTTTATTTTTAAACCAATCTTTACCTTCAATTACTCTTGAAACAAGCATAGAAGCAACAGTATCACCTACCGCATTAACCATAGTGGCAGGAGGATCAACAAGTATACCAATAGTGGCTATTATAGCAAAGGCTTCTGGGGGAAAACCGTATAAAGAAACTATTAACATCTCCCCTATTAATCCGCCTCCAGGAATAGCCCCCATAGCAACTCCAGAAAATACGGCAAATATTATAGCACCTATCCAAGTTTCTATACTATTAAAAGGCATTCCGAATATTCCAAATAAAAATGATATTTTCAAAATACCGCTTAAACATGTTCCATCCATATGTGTAGTAGAACCTATAGGCAATACTATGTTTCTTATATCCTCTTTTACTCCTATCTTCTCAGCAGCCTCCAAATTTATAGGTAATGTTGCCAAAGAACTTTGAGTAGATAAAGAAGTAATTATAGGAGCTATTAAATATTTAAGAGATTTTAAACCGTATCTTCCAGCAGCAATATAAACATATATAGGTAGGAAAGAATATAATCAAATATAAAAATGCTACAGGATAATATATAGCACAAGCCCTAGCATAACTTCCTAATAACTGCGGTCCGAATGTTCCTACTAAATTTGCAAAATATGCACCTAATCCTATTGGAGCATAATACATAATAATACTTATTATCTTCATAAATACTTCATTAGTAATATCAAGTATTTTTGCCAAAGGCTTAGCTTTTTCTCCAACCAATTTTACAGCAAATCCAAAAAATATTGAAAATATTATCATAGGAAGTATATTATTTATTGAAAGCAAATCAACAAAATTACTAACAGTTATCATTTTCACTATTTGTTCTGAAATTTGAGGAGGAGTCATATCCTTAATTTCCATTGGTATATTAACACCCTGAGCAGGATTGAATATTACAGAAATAATAATCATTATAGAACCTGCTATAAAACCTGTAATGAAAAATATTATAAACATTGTTACTATTATTCTTCCAAGCCTTTTCATATTCTCCATCTGTACAATGGAATTGCTTATAGATACAAATATCAAAGGCACTACTGCTGTAAATAACAAATTAATAAATATATCTCCTAAAGGTTTTAATACAGATGCCTTATCTTTAAAAATAATACCAATAATACTTCCTATAATAACTCCTGATAAAAGAAGTATAGGAAATAAATAGTTTTTCAAGAAATTATTTTTCATATTAGAACTCCTACACTATTAATTACTTATAATTTTTATTTTTTAATTGAGAGCTTACCTTATCCACAAATTCTTCTATATATTTAAAATCTGTAGCAACATTTACTCTTATAAAACCCTTACAATTATCAGAGAACCATTCCCCAAAATCTATAGCTATTTTACAATCATCTTGTATAAACTCTTTAACTCTATCAGGATTAACAACTTTTCTTAAATCCATAAAAGCTAAATATGTTCCCTCTAAAGGACTTGTTATTATATCTGGAACTTTTGATTTTAATTCATCTCTAATATATTCATAATTACGTTTTAAAGTTTTTAATAATCCGTCAAGCCAATCTGATCCGTACTTATATGCTGCTTCTGTGGCAACCATACCCAAAAGACTGAGTTCTGTTCTATTTACAGTATTAACATATTTATTATATATTTTTCTCATATTTTCATCTGGTATGATAATATGTGAATTCAAAAGACATGCCAAATTGAATGTTTTTGATGCTGATGTTAATACTATTAATCTGTCTATATATTTATCTTTATTTTTTATAGAAAGTGCTGAAATAAAAGGCTTAACGCCCAAATTTATATCCTGGTGAATTTCATCAGAAATAATATATACATTATGTTTTTTGCATATATCAAAAACTTTATCTATCTCTTCATCAGTCCATACTCTTCCAGCAGGATTATGAGGATTACAGAATATCATTAATTTCACATTATTTTTTGCTATATCGCTTTCTAGTTTTTCAAAATCTATACTAAATATGCCGTTATCATTTTTAAGCTCGCATTTTATTAATTTTCTTTCATTATCTTTTACAGCATTATGAAAAGGATAATAAACAGGAGTAAGTATAACAACACTATCACCTTTATTAGTGAAAGCATTAACAAGCCAATATAAAGCTGTAACAACGCCTGTAGAAAATGATATCCATTCTTCTTTCAAATCAATATTATATCTGCTTTTCTGCCAATTAAAAAATGCCTCAAAATAACTATCCCATAAAACTGTATATCCGAAAACTCCATGTGATACTCTTTTATTTAAAGCATCAATAACCTCATCAGGAGCTTTGAACTCCATATCAGCAACCCACATAGGTAAAAGTCCATCTACTTTGAATCTTCTATCTTTTAAGGTTTCCCATTTTTGAGAATTAGTACCTTCTCTTTTTACCAAATATTTACTGTTAAATTCTTCTACCGTCATAAAATAATCCTTTATAATATATAATTATAGTATATATAATTTATTAAGATATATCAATAAAATTAATATTATATATTTGATTAATTATTATGAGGATTAAAATGAGTTTTGATATTAAAAATTTTTATATAGAAAATATATCTTTTATTATATAAACAAAATCATTCTTTGGAAACTTATTTATATTTATTACATTTTCTATTGCCTCAGCAAAATATAATTTATTTTCACTAGGCAAATATGATACTGCAAATATCTGAGCATTGCTTATTAATAATCTTTCTTTAGTATATCCATATTCAGACATTTCTATTATTCTATTTGGAATATTATCTCCATAAAAAAGAAAAACAGCATGATTATATAATTTGGCTTTTAATATTTTATCTTTATCATTATTATCTTTTCTAAAAAGTTTTTGATTATCATCTACATATAAATCAAATATTTCATTAAGCTCATTTTTTATATTATTTAATACAGCTTCTCCGTCTTTATCAATATCAACTAAAATAAAATAGTAGGCATGTATTATAATAGACTTTTTATTTTTTATAACTTCAGCATTAATAAAAACTCTTGATGAATTAATAGAATACATGCTATATCCAAAATATCTGAGTCTGTCTATTATATTTTCTTTATTAACAGTTTTATTTATATTATGCTCCAATACAGAATTGTTTTTTATGAATAATAATTTTCTTTTATTAATATTAGAAGCATCAATATATAAGAATATGAGCGTTATTATTTCAAGTATTATTAGAGTTATAGTTATATATATTTGATTATTATTATAGATTGAAAAGAAAATTAAGTTGGCAAACGCTATGGCTATTACACCATAAACGCTTGCCCTTAATAACTCTTTTTTGAAGGAGAACAGCTTATTATTGTTCATTATTACTAATTTATTTTATTTATCTATTATCTATAAGTAGTTACTTCTTGATAAGCTCTTACAGCTCTATCAATTACAGCCTTTGTAAAGCTAAGAGATAATTCAGCTTCAGCAATAGCATTCATTACATCAGATACATCAACCTGATCTGGTCTGATACCAGCCTGAACTATTATATTATCTCTATCAACCTGCTTTTTATTTACAGCATCAATAGCATCGCTTAGCATTGTACCGAAATTGCTTATCAAATCATTGCTTGAGCTTCTTCTTAATTGCTGAGCAGGTCCATAATGTCTAGGATCTGTAGTTTTAAGAACGAATCCGTAATTATCTCCTACATTTCCTGTTTTTGTATTAGAAGTTACAGTATTATTCATACTATATGTATTCATTACACTATTAATATTCATAAAAATATCCTTTTATTACTATATTAAATAATTAATATCTTATTATATTCAAAGCACTTCCAAACATATTTTTAGCAGATTGAATCATAGTAGAGTTAGCCTCATAAGCTCTTGAAGCTTCCATCATATCAACCATCTCTGTAACAGGGTTAACATTAGGCATTTCTACATATCCAGCTTTTTCACCATATTTAATAGCATCAGGGTGAGAAGGATCATACACAAATCTAGTTGCAGTTTCCATATCTTTTTCTATGCTGAATACTCTTACACCAGTACCAACATTAGGCTGTAAAGCATCTGGTAAAAATGGGCTTCTGTATTTATTGCCGTCATCTCTAGGCTTGAATATAACTCTGCTTCTTCTGAAAGCTCCGCCCTCTGTAGTTCTTGTTGTATTAA
>CALXXQ010000128.1 GCA_944392715.1 uncultured Brachyspira sp. | reverse complement strand
TTGATGTTTGACTTTTCAAAAGAAATTATTAAATATAATGATCTTATAAAAAATATATTTGATTTAATAAAAGAAATTGATTTTAATAATACAGTCAAAGCATTTTTATGCAGTTTATCATCTAAGGCTATTCATTTAAGAAGTTTCATATCTAGTTATTATTTATCTAAAAAAATGATGTCTTATGATTTTTCAAACACTGAAAATATAGAAAAAGAATTTTATAACAAATACAATATTATGATAGATGATTTTCATTTAGAATATCAGAATGTTTATAATTTTGAGAAATATAAATGGGGCGGAGTGAGACTTGAACATTTATCGTATATTTATTTGGATTTAAGAGAGTTTAGTAAAATAGATTTTGAGTTCAATCCTACAAAAGAAGATATAAATATTTTTAATGCTATATTAGAAAGAATAGATTCTTATAATATGAAAAATGATTCTGCAAATAAAATGCAGGCAGTATTAAAAGATATATTAAAATCGTCAAAAAATGAAAGAATTATTCTTTTGGAAATACTTGCATATTTAGATATTTTAGAAGCCAAAGAAGAAAGAGAGTACAGAGATACAGAATTATCAGAAAAGCTAATGAATTGGAGAGGGGGAGACTCCTATAATAAAGTTAATGCTAAAAATATATTCGGAAATTATTTACATATTTAATTTATATACATTATTGGCATAACAAAACATACAAATAAAGAAAATACCAAATATACATATATAAACATTAAATGCTTATTATCTATAAATATGCTTAATGCATTATTATCTTCTCTGTTTTGAAATGAAATTATAAAAGATTTAATTGTGTTTATAGAAATAAATATTAAATGTATTAAAAATATTATATTTAAGATTATTAATGTTAATTTATTAGGTGTAAGTCCGTAATTTACTATTCTGTATATAGTTGCTGTAATAGTGAGTATATCAAAAATAATTGCAAATAATGGTACTATGAAATACATTGCTTTTATAAATATATTTGATTTTTTATCCATTCTTGTTAACATTAAATTAATTATAGTAAATGCTAAAACAGAATTATATATTATATATACCAATTTATTATCATATGGTCTTGATTCATAAGGCAGCATAAAAAACATCATTATAAATATACTAAATAAATTGATTATCAATAATATCCTTGAAATATATACTGATATTATAGATTTAGTTTTTTTATATAAATAGAATGCTATAAATGGTATGAATCCGTATAAAAATATTATAAAACATATAACAATTTTTGCTATAATAAATCCTGTTTCTGTTGATGATAAAAATAATGTGGCTATAGAAAATCCAATGATGAAAAAAGCATAAAATAATATGCTTAAAATAGTGCTGCTGGCGGTATTAATTATTAAAAACCATAGAAAAGTATCTGCAAATACAGTTAAAGAATTTGATATAGATTCTGCATTTGAAGCATTAAATGAATTATATGAAAACATCATTATCACTAAGAATATAATATTAAAAAATATGAATCTATTTACTAATATTTGAAAGTCTGGAGTATTTACAGGCGGCATATAGACATAATTAAAATAAATATTAGAAAAACTCAGAATTAAATTTATTAATAAAAATGATAAAAATGTTATTAAAATAATTTTTTTGTTTGGATTTTCTATATTAAAAATAATAGTGAAGCAAAATAGATAAAAACTTATAAAAAAATGTATATTTAAAAATATTGGAAAAATATAGTTTTTATCTATAATTTGTAATGTTAATATATAAATGCATGTAGGAATAGTAGATATTGCAGATATTAATAAATATTTTAATGTTTTTATATATTTATTTGTATTATTTGTGCTAGTAGTTAAAGTATTATTCATTTCATAAACTCCATATTTTAAATAAATAATATATACCATAAATAAAAAAAATCAATTTTGTATATATGAAAATTTAGATTGTTATGTTTTTTAATTAGAAATTAAATAATAAATAACTATCCTAATTATATTAAGACAGTTATTTATTATTAAAATTTTATTTGAAATAATTTACGCCGTTTTCAAAAATGTTGTAAATATCTTTTGTGATGATGTTTTTGTATAGATTATTTGAGTATCTTTCGCTATGCCCCATTTTACCAAATACTTTACCGTCTTCTGAAATTATACCTTCAATAGCATAAGCTGAACCATTAGGATTAAATCTAAACTCATTAGTAGGTTTTGATTCAAAGTTTACATATTGAGTAGCAACTTGTCCTTTTTTGATTAGCTCTTTTATCATATTTTCATCTGCAAAGAATCTTCCCTCACCATGAGAAACAGGAACAACTAATTCACTTCCAACTGGTATATTATAAAGCCAAGGAGAATTATTTGATACTACCTTTGTTGTTACCATTTGGGAAATATGTCTTCCTATTTTATTGAATGTAAGAGTAGGGGAGTTTTCTGTAATATTTCCTATTTTTCCATAAGGAAGAAGTCCTGATTTTATTAATGCTTGAAAACCATTACATATACCCAAAACAAGCCCATCACGTTCTAATAATTTATGTATAGAATTTTTTATTTTTTCATTTGTGAGTATTGCAGAAATAAACTTTCCAGAACCATCAGGCTCATCTGCAGCACTGAATCCTCCTGGAATCATAAATATTTGAGAATTATCTATTTTTTTAGACATTTCATCAATAGATCCTTTTATGTATTCTGGTTTAATATTTCTAAATACAAAAATATCAGTATTAGCACCAGCATCAGAGAATACTTTTTGAGTATCATATTCGCAGTTAGTACCCAAGAATGCTGCTATTAAAACATTAGGTTTAGCTGTTTTATTTTTGCATATAAATGGTGCTTCTCTTTTGTATTCGGCTAATGGATAAGTTTCTATATCTTCATAAGTTTTATAAGGGAATACTGATGATAATTTTTCAAGCCATGATTTTTCTATTTCTTCTAAATCTACAGTTTCACCGCATACTTTTATTTTGTATTCATCAATAGTTTTTCCTATAAGTACAGCATTTTTATAATTTAATTCTTCTTTAGTTTCTACTATAAATGAAGCAGGCATCAAATTAAAGAAATAAAGCTCATCTTTTATATCAACACCTATTCTATTGCCGAAAGACATTTTTGTTAGAGCTTCAGCGATGCCTCCGAATTTGATAGTGTATGCTGATAATATTTTTTTGTCTTTTATATTTTGATGTATAAACTCAAAGTTATCTTTTATTTCAGAAATATTAGGCATATAATTTTCTAGCATATCATGTTTTATTAAGTAAACATAATTATTAGCAGATTTGAACTCTGGAGAAATTACATCTTTAGAGTTTACAGTTGATACTGCAAATGATATTAAAGTCGAAGGCACTGATATATTATTGAAAGTACCGCTCATAGAGTCCTTACCGCCTATAGCTGGTATATCAAATTCAGTTTGTGCATATATTGTACCGAGCAATGCTGAATATACTTTACCCCATTTTTTAGCATCTTGACCTAATTTTTCAAAATATTCTTGGAATGATAATCTTATATTTTTATAATCAACCCCTATAGAAACGAGTTTTGACATTGATTCTATTACAGAATATATTCCTCCATGAAACTCTGACCATTTCATTATAGAAGGATTATAACCCCAAGATATAGCAGAAGCAGTATTTATTTCTTTAGCATTATTATCAAATATAGGTATTTTCTGAATGCTTACATCACTTGGAGTCATTTGATACTTTCCTCCAAAAGGCATTAATACAGTTGTCGCTCCTATTGATGAGTCGAACATCTCTATAAGTCCTTTTTGAGAAGCAACATTCAAATCTTCTGCCATATTAAACCAATGAGATGTTAAAGAACATGCATTCTTTGTGCTGAAAGGATTATTTTCAAAATTAATATCTTTAAGTACAGCATTAGTTTCCTGCTTAGCTCCGTTTGTATCTAAAAACTTACGGCTTATATCTACAATCTTTTTGCCTTTCAAATACATTACAAGTCTATTAGTATCTGTTATAGCTGCAACTTTTGTAGCTTCAATATTCTCTTCATTAGCTAATTGTATAAATTTATCAGCATCCTTGCTTTCTACAACAACAGCCATTCTCTCTTGAGATTCTGATATTGCAAGCTCAGTACCATTTAAACCTAAATATTTAACAGGCAAAACATCAAGATTAATATCAATTCCATCTGATAATTCGCCTATAGCAACAGAGACACCGCCAGCACCGAAGTCATTACATTTTTTTATTAATTTAGTAACTTCTTTATTTCTGAATAATCTTTGAATCTTTCTTTCTTCTGGAGCATTACCTTTTTGTACTTCAGCACCGCAAAGTCTTAAAGATGTATCAGTATGGCTCTTTGATGAACCAGTAGCTCCTCCGCATCCGTCTCTTCCTGTTCTTCCTCCAAGCACTATAACTATATCGCCTGCTTTTGGTTTTTCTCTGCGAACATAACTTACAGGAACAGCTCCAACAACAGCACCAACTTCAAGTCTTTTTGCCTTATATCCTTCATCATATATTTCATTAACTAAACAAGTTGTAAGTCCTATTTGATTACCATAAGAAGAATATCCGCTTGCTGCAGTTGTTGTAATTTTCTTTTGAGGAAGTTTTCCAGCTAAAGTATCTTCTAACTTTTCTAATGGATTAGCACTTCCTGTAACCCTTATTGCTTGATATACATAGCTTCTTCCAGAAAGAGGGTCTCTTATAGCTCCTCCCAAACATGTAGAAGCCCCTCCGAAAGGTTCTATCTCTGTAGGGTGATTATGAGTTTCATTTTTAAACATCAATAAATATTTTTCTGTTTTATTTTTTCCATTCTCATCAACTGCATCAACATCTATATAAATAGAGCATGCATTTATCTCATCTGAAATTTCTATATCTTCAAGTTTTCCTTTTTTCTTTATATATTTAGCAGATACAGTTGCCATATCCATTAAATTAATATCTCTTTTACTATCAACATCTTCACCATAAAGCTCTTTTCTCATACTATAATATCTATTAATAGCATTAAGTATAACTTCTGAAAAATTACTCTTATCATTTTCTAATTTTACATCATTAATCTTTGTCATAAATGTTGTATG
Organism: uncultured Brachyspira sp.; assembly: GCA_944392715.1. GTDB lineage: Bacteria > Spirochaetota > Brachyspiria > Brachyspirales > Brachyspiraceae > Brachyspira. The sequence continues at coordinate 11,528 of CALXXQ010000128.1, read as the reverse complement.
TCGGCAATGGTCTGACCAATATGTATCAAGAACTTTTATTTCTGTTTCTGTTGGATTTCTTTTCTCTTCATTTTTGAAATAATTCTGTACGAACTCTATATCTTTATAGGTCATAGCCAAATCAAGATTATCTTTATATTTATGAAGTTCTTCTATATTTAAATTAATGAAATTTTCTGCATCTTTTATATCATCAGCTTTTTGATGAGGCTCTATTTCTAATTTGCTTAAATCTTTTTCTCTGCTTTCTACAGGATTAATATAGAATTTTTTTATTTTTTCTATTGTACTGTCATCTATATTGCCTTCAAAAACTATTACTTTTCCGCTTACTATAGTTATATCTTCTATATCATTATAAATAAGCTTTAAACATTGTAATGCAGAATCTGCTCTTTGGTCAAATTGTCCTGGTAAATATTCCACTGCAAAATGCTTTAAACTTTCAAAATCTTTCTTTTCTACTATTTTATCAGTAGGAGGTTCTGAAAATATTACTTTAATGGAATTATTTAACTGACTTTCTTCTATATTAAAGATATCATAAACATTTAGAAGTCTTACATTACATTTTATTTTGAAATTCTCTTTTAATTGATTTTCTAATCTCTTAGCTTCCAAATTAAAGCCTTCTTTTTTTTCGATGAAAATACGATAGTTCATTTATATAATTTCCTAATTTTAAATTTTTAATATAATGATTATATATATAATGATTATTATATCAATAGTTATGCAAAATGATTTTTTGATTCTATTAAATTAATTAAATTACTATATTATAAAAAGTATAATAGTTCATTATTTTTTATATAAGTAATTATATAAGCAGATAATAAGTATTTTGAATTTTTATATTAATGTTATAATATTATTATAGAATTTTACAACTTTTAAATATAATTAGATATTAATCTTAATTAAGAGGTATTAAAATGAAAAAATTATATTTTATATTATTAATTGCTTTATCTGTATTATCAATTTCATGCTATGATAAAATTACTCATAAAATAAAGGTTTATCATAATGGCAATATAATTACTATGAAAGGCGATGAAGCAGTTTATGCTAGAGCCATAGAAGTAAGAGATAATACTATAATGAAGGTTGCTTATACAGAAGAGGATGAAAAAAGTTTAATTAATAATGTATATGCTGAAGTTGTAGATTTAGATGGTAAAACTTTAATGCCTGGATTTATAGATTCGCATAGCCATTTAGTAAGATTTGCTCAAGCCCTTACAACAGTAGATTTAACAGGTTCTACTAATTTGCTTGAGATGGCTCAGAGAATCACTAATTATATAGAAGTAAATAAATTAAAAGAAGATGCTTGGGTAGTAGGATTCGGTTATGATAATAATTTGCTTCCAGAGAAGAAAAATCCTAATAGAGATGATTTAGATAAGATTTCTACTACTCATCCTATATTTATAACACATGCTTCTGGACATGTTGGTGCAATGAATTCAAAAGCTTTGGAAGAATTTGGAGTTGATGAGAATACTCCTGATATAGAAGGTGGAGTAATAGAGAGATATCCAGACAGTAAGAAGCCTACAGGATATATGGAAGAAACTGCTTTTTTACATTATGCCAACACTATTAATTTTGAATTAACCGATGAAGATTTGATGAACTTTATAAATCAAGCAGAAGATGTTTATTTAGGATACGGAATTACAACAGCACAAGATGCTTTACTATCAACTGCTGAATTTCCTCTTGTTAATAATATGATAAAAAATAATAGATTTAGAATAGATATTATAGGATTTATAGATTTAAAAAACTCTGCTTCAGTGGTTGAAACTAATAAAGAAATGATAGGAAAATACAGTAATAGATTCAAAATAGGGGGCTATAAAATATTTTTAGACGGCTCTCCTCAGGCAAAAACTGCATGGCTAGAGCAGCCTTATGTAAGCGGACCAGCCAGGTATAGAGGATATGGAATATATAATAATGCAGATGTAGAAAAATATGTTGAAAAGGCTTTAGATGATCAATTGCAGCTTCAGGCTCATTGTAATGGAGATGCTGCTGCAGATCAGTATATAAATGCTTTCAGTAATGTTATGAAAAAAAGAAATACTACAAACAATTATAGAGCAGTTTTAGTTCATAGCCAAATAATAAGAGATGAACAATACACTTCTATGTCAAATCTTAATATTATACCTTCTATATTTGTGGCACATGTTTATCATTGGGGAGATGTTCATATAGCTAATTTAGGTATGGAAAGGGCCTCTCAAATAAGTGCCTCTAAAACAGCATTAGATAATAATTTAGCCTTTACTTATCATCAGGATACTCCTGTAATAAAACCTGATATGCTTGAGACTATTTGGTGTGCTGTTAATAGAATCACTAAAGAAGGTGTGTTATTAGGAGATAATCAGAAAGTTACTCCTTATGAGGCTTTAAAAGCTGTAACTATTAATGCAGCTTATCAAAATAAAGAAGAAGATTTTAAAGGAACTATAGAAGAAGGAAAATTGGCTGATTTGGTAATATTAAGTGATAATCCATTGACATGCGACCCTATGTCTATAAGGGATATAAAAGTTTTAGAGACAATTAAAGAGGGAAAAACATTATATTTAAATAATTCAAGCTTATAATTTTTGATTATATTTACAAATATATATTTTATGATATAATAAAAAAGCTATGCTTTATGTTATAAATAATTTTATATCAACTACAAATTGGAGATATTTCTTTTATGCTCTTGATATAATATTAGTTGCTGTATTATTTTACATTATTTATATGCTTATGTATAATACAAGAGCTTATAGTATAGCAATAGGTTTTATAATATTATTTTTCATTACTTTAATAGCAAAAGTATTTGGTTTATCCACATTATCATGGATATTTGATCAATTCTTTCAAGTGGGACTTATAGCCATAGTTGTATTGTTCCAAGCAGAGATAAAACATGCCCTTAGAATACTTGGAGGAAGAGCTTTTTTAAAGAAATCATTTAGGTATGATGAGGATCAAATACAAAAAATATTAAGTGCTACTTTTAATTTATCATATAAGGGATACGGTGCATTAATTGTTTTTCAAAGAAATATATCTTTACATTCTTTAGTGGATAGGGCAGTGAAGCTTAATGCGGATATATCTATAGAACTTGTTGAATCAATATTTTTTAAAAATAATCCTATTCATGATGGTGCTGCTATAATAATGGAAAATAGAATAGCTGCAGCAAGTGCATATTTACCGCTTACTGAAATAGAGCCTAAGATAAAAAATAGAAGACTTGGAACTAGGCATAGAGCAGCACTTGGTGTTTCTGAACAAACAGATGCTGTTGTAGTTGTGGTTTCAGAAGAGACTCAATGTGTGTCTATTGTTCATAATGGAATATTAGAATATAATTTAACTAGAGAAGAGCTTGATAAAAGGCTTGGAGAGCTTTTAGAGATAAAAAAATGAAAGATAAAAAAGCAGTAACTTTAGGTAAATCTAATTTTAAAAAAGCGTTAGGCCGTATAACGAATAGATTTTGGATAAAGATGTTATGTCTTTTAATGTCTTTTATATTATTTTTATTTGTAAGATATCAAAAAGAATATACAAAAGATTATATTACAAAAGTAGAAATTAGAAATATACCTCCAAGATTATTAATAGCAAATCATATACCAGAAAATATCACTATAACATTAAAAGGATTTAAAGATAATGTATATGAACTTCCTACAGAGTTCAGCACTTATATAGATCTTACAAATGCATCTATAGGAAGCAATATGTATGAAGTATTTTTAGCTGGTGATATAGATTATTCTAAAATGAATATTACAGTAAATCCTAATAAAATACCTATTATTTTAGATGAGCTTGCATATAAAACAGTTCCTATAGCTGTACCTACAGTTGGGGTGGCATCTTTAGGGTTAGCTGTAGATAATATAATAGTTAATCCTTCTAATACTATAATATCAGGACCTAAAAGTATCATTTCTTCAATAGATGAAATTAAAACATATAATATAGATTTGACTGATAAATATTTGGATTATTCTACGATATCTAGGATAAATTTGCCTACAAATATAAAATCTGATGTATCGAGAGTTAATATTAAAGTTATATTTAATAAAGATGTAGAGAAAATAGAGTTTAATAATATTGCCATTAATATAGATAATTTAAATAGTAAATTTAATATTAATTCTGATAATGCTTTTATTATTAATAAATTAGTTTTGGAAGCAAATAAAACTCTTCTTACTAATATATCGATTAATGATATTGTATTATCAATAGATTTAAAAGATATGACAAATGCAGGTGTATATTCAAATGTATCGGTAGAGGCTAATATACCTATTCACACAAAACTTGTAGAAATAGAACCTTCATTTTTTGATATTGAGATAACAGATAGAGAAGCGGCTACTAATAAATAATGAAAAAAATAAAGTACGGTGATATAATAATATTTTTATTTATAATTATTTTTTCTTTCTTTTATGCGAAAAATTTAATATCTAATAAAAGCACTAAAATAATTATAGACTCATATGATAAATCATTCAGATATGATTTGAATACTGATAGAGAAATCACAGTTAATGGTTTATTAGGAGAATCAAAGATTATTATAAGTAATGGACAAGTTATGTTCGATTCTTCTCCTTGCAGAGATAAATTATGCATTAAGGCTGGAGTATTGAAAAATGCTCCTATAATATGTATGCCTAATGGTATATCTATAAGATTTGAAAAGAATATAGAGAATAATAAGGAAATAGATTCTATAGTTCAATAGGAATATTTATGGTATTTTTAGAAAGTATAAAATCACATATAGGAAAGAGAAGGATATATGATATAATATTTTTTGCATTTATATCATCATTCATTGCGGCAGTAGAAAATATGTTTCCAAGACCTATACCATATTTCAGAATAGGTTTTTCTTTTGTTGTTGTATTAATGGTTATAGATGTATTTAGTTTCAGAGAACTATTATTATTGATATTAATAAAAAATGTATCGGTTGCTTTGGTTTTTGCTTATATATTAACACCTCCCTTCTATTTGGGATTATGCGGAGGTATAACTTCTATTATTGCAATGAAGATTATGAGCTATTTTAAAAATACTTTTTCTATTTTTGGAATAAGTTTAATTGGAGCTTTAATAAGTAATTTATCTCAGGCATTTTTATCAAAATATTTATTTAATCTTCCTGATATTAGGTTTTTAATAGTTCCTGTATTTGTATTATCACTCATTACAGGAAGCATAGTTGGTGTTATAACTATGATATTATATTCTGATAATAAGAAATAAGAAAATTATTTACATACCCCGCCCTTTATTATTTTTTACTTAATTTATGTATATTAATTTTTTATTAAATTTTTTCATAATTAGAGATTATAGCACCCGCCCAAGTTTTTATTAGAATTTTTGTTTTTTATGATATTAAAAAAGACTGCCATTATAATAATGACAGCCTTTATTTATTATGGAATCAAAGATTAATAAACACCATTATAAGCATCTAAATAAATCTGTTTTAACTCTTTCATAAGAGGATAAACAGGATTAGCACCAGTACATTGATCATTAAATGCTTGTTCTACTATCTCATCAAGTTTAGCCATAAAGTCTTTTTCAGATATTCCATATTCTTTTATTGATAGAGGTATATCTAAATCTTTTTTAAGGCCATTAATTGCTTTGATTAGATTTGAAACTTTTTCAGTATCATTTTTACCGCCAAGATTAAGCAAGTCAGCAACTTCAGCATATCTAGCTCTAGCATGAGGATATTTATACTGAGGGAATAATCCTTGTTTAGTAGGTTTTTCATTAGAATTATATTTTACAACCTGACATATAAGAAGAGCATTAGCAAAACCATGAGGTATATTGAAAGCAGCACCAAGTTTATGAGCCATAGAGTGACAAATACCTAAGAATGCATTAGCAAAAGCCATACCAGCTAAAGAAGCAGCATAATGCATATTTTCACGAGCTGTAGGATTTTCAGCACCTTCTTTATATGAAGCAGGTAAATATTTGAATATTAATTTTATAGCTTTTTCAGCATTAGAATTTGAGAATTCTGTAGCACATATAGAAGCATATGCCTCAAGAGCATGTGTTAAAGAGTCAATACCGCTTGCAGCACATAAGTTTTTTGGCATGCTCATAACTAAATTAGCATCTAATATAGCCATATCAGGAGTTAAAGCATAATCTGTAATAGGATATTTAATATGAGTAGCATCATCAGTTATAACGGCAAATGGAGTAGTTTCAGAACCTGTACCAGATGTTGTAGGTATTGCCACAAATTGAGCTTTTTTTCCTAATTCCCCTGCATCGCATATTCTTTTTCTTATGTCCATAAATACCATAGCTATATCTTCAAATTTAACTTGAGGATTTTCATATAATAACCAAGCTATTTTACCAGCATCTATAGGAGAACCTCCTCCTAATGCTATAATAACATCAGGTTCAAAAGCATTAGCAGTCTTTACTATATCTCTTACAGTACTTATAGTAGGGTCTGGTTTAACATCAGAGAATACAGTATATTTTACGCCTATATCATCTAATACTTTAGTAACACTATCAGTAACGCCTAATTTATAAAGCGGTCCGTCTGTTATAATTAAAGCTCTTTTTTTATCAGCATATTCTCTTAAAGCAACATCTAAAGAACCTCTCTTTAAATATATTTTCTCTGGTACTCTATACCATAACATATTTTCTCTCCTTGAAGCTACAGACTTAATATTTAATAGATGTGTAACACCAACATTTTCACTAGTAGAGTTTCCTCCCCAGCTTCCGCATCCTAATGTTAATGAAGGCTCCAATCTAAAATTGTAAACATCACCTATAGCTCCTTGAGAAGAAGGCATATTTATAAGTATTCTTCCTGTAGGCATTTTCTCATAGAATTTTTCTATTCTTTCTTTTTGATTATCTTCATCAGTATAAAGTACAGAAGTATGTCCAAGTCCTCCAAATACAATTAAACTATGTGCTTTATTTAAAGCATCTTCATAATCTTCAGCTTTATACATACCAAGTACTGGTGATAATTTTTCATATGAGAATGCCTCATCTTTATTAATTGAAGAAGCTTCTCCTATAAGTATTTTAGTTTCTTCAGGTACAGTAATACCAGCCATTTTTGCTATTACATGAGCAGGCTGTCCTACTATTTTAGCATTTAAAGATCCGTCTATTACTATTACTTTACTCAATTTAGCTTTTTCTTCTTTGTTTAAAAGATAAGCACCTCTATAAGTGAACTCTTTTTTTACTTCTTCATAAACACTTTTTACAACAACAACAGTCTGCTCACTTGCACATATCATACCATTGTCGAAAGTTTTACTCATTATAACAGAGTTAACAGCCATTTTTATATCAGCAGTTTCATCTATAATAGCAGGAGTATTTCCAGCACCAACACCTAAAGCAGGTTTACCGCTAGAATAAGCAGCCTTAACCATACCAGGTCCTCCTGTAGCAAGAATTAAATCAATTTGAGGATGACTCATCAATGCAGCTGAAAGTTCTACAGTAGGTTCTTCTATGCAGTTTATTAATCCGTCTGGAGCACCATTTTCTACAGCTACTTGATTGATTATTTTACAAACTTCTGCTGTACATTTTTTTGCTCTTGGGTGAGGTGAAAATACTATAGCATTTCTTGTTTTTAAAGTTATTAATGCTTTGAATGCAGCTGTTGATGTAGGATTTGTAGTAGGTACAACTCCTGCAATGATACCGATAGGTTCAGCAACTTTTTTCATTCCCATTGCAGTATCTTCGTTTATAATACCGCAAGTTTTTGTATCTTTATACTTATTATAAATGTATTCTGAAGCAAAATGATTCTTTATAACTTTGTCTTCAACTACGCCCATGCCAGTTTCTTCACAAGCCATCTTTGCTAAAGGTATTCTTCTGCTATTAATCGCAATGGCACATGCTTTAAATATAGCATCTACTTGTTCTTGTGTGAAAGTAGAGTATATCTGCTGTGCTTTTTTTGCCTTTGCTATTAAATCATCGAGTACAGAATTTCCGCTTTTTCCCTTTGGGTCTTTATTCATCTCTATCTCCTTAATATAAATTGTGATAAGTTTTCTATATATTGTATCATATATTAACATAAAGTCAATACTAAACTTTATATAAATACTGTATGTGTACAAGAAATATATAAAAATAATTATTATTTTTTAAAAGATAGTATTATGTTCTATGATTTATATAAAATTATGTTGAATATGTTCGTTTAATGATATGAAAATTAGAAGTTATTATTAAGATATTAATTTGAATTTAAATAAAAATGAATCATATAATAAACTTATATATGATTCATTTTATATTTAATTATAAGAAACAGCCTTGAAGTTTTGTTTCACCAAGCAAATGTTTTTCTATGGTAGCTGCTATTGAAACAAAAGAATCTCTTATACCAATATTAATATTTTTTTTCAAATTTTTGCCGTATGCCAATATAGGTATGTATTCTCTGGTATGATCGCTTCCTTTATATGTAGGATCGCATCCATGATCAGCTGTTATTATAAATAGATCATCATCATTTAAATTATTAATTATATCTGGTATGTATTTATCAAATTCTTCCAAAGCATTTTTATATCCTTTAGGGTCTCTTCTATGTCCGTAAAGCATATCAAAATCAACTAAATTGGTGAATATTAATCCATCATCAATTTCTTTAATTGCCTTAATTGTTTTTTCTATACCATCAAGATTATTTTTATTAGTTTGTCTATTTTCTGTAATTCCAACACCAGCAAATATATCGCTTGTTTTTCCAATTCCAATTACAGGTAAATTGTTATTTTTAAGTCTGTCAAGTATAGTTTCACCGCTTGGAGGAACAGAGTAGTCATGTCTTCTTTCAGTTCTTTTATAATTTCCTTTACTTCCTATATAAGGGCGGGCTATAACTCTTGCTACAGGAGAATATTCATTACATATTTCAAGCGATTTTTTGCATATTTTATAAAGCTCATCTATTGGTATCAATTCTTCATGTGCCGCTATTTGAAGTACAGAATCAGCTGAAGTATATACTATTAGAGATCCGTTTTTAAATTGCTCATCAGCATAATCGTCTATAACTTCCGTACCTGAATAAGGCTTATTGCATACAACCTTTCTTCCTGAAAATTCTTCTATTTTTTTGATGGTGATTTCTGGAAAACCATTCGGATAAGTATTAAAAGGTTTTTCAGATACTAATCCTGCTATTTCCCAATGTCCTGTAGTAGTATCTTTTGCTTTTGAAGTTTCCATAGCTTTTCCATAATAACCTATAGCATTATCATTTTTAGAAACACCTTCTATATCTATTATATTTCCAAGCCCCATTTTTTCCATATTTGGGAGATTTATTCCACCATTAGCCTTAGCTAAGTTGGCAAGAGTATTAACTCCTTCATCTCCAAAAATAGCAGCATCTGGCAAAGCACCAACTCCGCAGCTATCAACTACTATTAAAACAGTTTTCTTTTTATTCATATTTATTATCCTATTTTATATATACATATATAATAAATATAACAATTTTTATTATATATGATAAAAAGTCAATGATAAAAAATAATAGATTTTGTATTGATAAATACTGAAATATAAATGAATAATAATAATTTTATAAATATAAAAAAGGGACAGTGTAAAAACTATCCCTTTTAAAAATGATGACTAAAAGTTTTTTATTACTTTTTGCATCCTTTTTTCTTTTCTAAACCTATAGCACTTGCTATTTCTTCATCTATAATAACAACAACATCATTATGAAGTTTAAGGAAAGTTACAGGGCATTTAGTTGTGATTTTATCTCCTGTAAGAAGCTCTTTCATAGCAGCAGCTTTTGCTTTACCTATAGCGGCTATAACTATTTTTTTTGCTTTTAATATTCCGCCCATACCCATACTGAATGCTTCTTTTGGAACATCTTTTTCTGATGCAAAATATCTTGAATTAGCTTTAATAGTTTTTTCATCAAGTTTCACACATAAAGCATCAGCATGTAAGAATTCATCTGGTTCATTAAAAGCTATATGACCATTAGGACCAACTCCTAAAAGCTGTAAATCTCTGCTGTATTTATTTAATTTATCATTAAATTCTTTTAAATTTTTATCTTTATCTCCTATACCCTTTGGAACAAAAGTATTTTTCTTATCGATATTAACATGATTGAATAAATTATTATCCATAAAATATCTATAACTTTGTTCATTTTTTCCGTCTAAACCTTTATATTCATCTAAGTTTATAGTTCTTACATTTTTGAAATCTATTTCTTTTTTCTGATAAGATTTTATAACATGAGGATAAACAACTTCAGCAGTTCCTCCTGTAGCAAGTCCTAAAACAGCATCTTTCTTCTCTTTTAAAAGATTAATGATTTCTGATGCAGCTTTTTTACCAACAGCATTAGCATCTTTAGCAATAATCACTTTTAATCCCATAATAATAACTCCTTTTTCATTTGTATTATTTTATAGATTTTTCATAAATTTCCTTATGTACGAATTATAACATATGTATTATTTATTATCAAACCTAATAATACTTATTTATTTTTTTAATACTTTACTTAATTCATTGTATATTTCATCAAATAATGCTTTTTCATTTTTTAATCCAGTTACTCTCATAACCACATCTGACAAGCTTTCACTATCAAGTATTTTTTTAAGTTCTTTGCTCTCGCTGTCTTCTTCACTATAGAATTGGAAAGCAGCTACAACACCCTTAACTAAATTTTCATGTTTCAAATTATATTCCAAAGTTCCCAATATAGGTTTTATTAATCTGTCATTATATGATAATTTACGCATAGGCTCTCTTCCAACTCTTAAAACAGAATCTTCCAAATAAGGGTTGAAAAATCTGCTTAATATTTTTTGTATATAAGCTTCATGTTCATCTTCTTTAAATCCATGTCTTTTTATCAAAACAGCACCGCTTTCTCTCATAGCACCTAATACTATATTTTTAATGCTTTCATCATTTATAGCATCATATATAGTTTTTTTATCATTTAAAAATCCCAAATATGCAGTTATTGCATGTCCAGTATTTAAAGTGAATAATTTTCTTTCAACATAAGCATCTAAATTTTCTTTTAAAGATAATCCTTCAACTTGAGGCAAATCTCCAATGAAAACAGCTCTGTCTATTATAAGATCAGCAAAATTTTCACAAGTAACAGTAAGAGGATCTTCATTTTTTATAGTAGGTACAATACAATCAACAGCAACATTAGGAAAAGCAACTATATCATGCATACATCTTTTAACATCGTCTTTTAGAAGAGCATAAACACTTTCTTTAAGTTTAGAAGAAGCACCAGTAGTATTTTCACATGCTATAACATTTAATGGCTTATCATTTTTTAAATCAAATCTTCTATTAATAGCTTTAGCTATAAAAGGTGCTATTTTAGGAAGTATATTAACTCC
>CALXXQ010000127.1 GCA_944392715.1 uncultured Brachyspira sp. | reverse complement strand
GAGTGATTTTTAAAGCTCCTGTACCAAACTCTTTATCAACATAAGTATCTTTTACTAATCTTAATTTTCTGCCTACTATAGGAAGTATTAAAACATCTTGTTCTGTAAGATGAGCATATCTTTCATCATCTGGGTGAACAGCAATAGCAACGTCTGCCAAAATAGTTTCAGGTCTTGTAGTAGCTATTTCAATGTACTCGTCTTTTCCTTCTATTTGGTATTTAACATGATATAAAGCACCTGCTACTTCTTCATGTTCTACTTCATCATTAGCCAAAGCAGTACCGCAGCTAGGACAGTAGTTAATAAGATATTTTCCTCTATATATTAAACCTTGATTATAAAGCTCAACGAATACCTCTCTAACAGCATTGCTAAGTCCTTCATCAAGTGTAAATCTCTCTCTATCCCAATCGCATGAACAACCTATTTTTTCTAATTGCTTTACTATAATAGAGTGATGTTCATTAGCTACTTCCCAAGTTTTTTTAACAAATGCCTCTCTTCCCAAATCATGCTTATTTTTTCCCTCAGCTTTTAATCTTCTTTCAACAACATTCTGAGTGGCAATACCAGCATGATCAGTACCAGGCATCCACAAAGTACATTTTCCAAGCATTCTATGAAATCTTATAAGTATATCCTGAAGCGTATTATTAAGACCATGTCCCATATGAAGCACGCCTGTAACATTTGGAGGAGGTATGACTATAGAATATGGCTCTTTATTTTTATCCATAACAGCATGGAAAAATCCGCTTTCTTTCCAGAAATTATATAATTTGTCTTCAATATTTTTAGGTGTGTATGGACCTTCTAAAGTATGTTTCATATTCTTTTTCCTCCAATAAATCAATATAATAATATTAAAAATTGATAATATATTTTATACTATATACAATATTTTTCAATTATTAATTTTTATTATTCTAATTAAAAAATAATAATTGAAAGCCATATAAAAAATAATTGATATATATATATGAAATTATATAGTTTAAAGCATATTAAAAAAATATTATTTTAATTTTTATATATATTGATATTTTTTTATGATATATTAAAATAACTCCTTAATAAATTATCAATATTTTCGGAGTTTTATAAAAATGTCTAAATTAATAGATAAAAAATTAATTGATCATATTAATGAAGTTGATAGTTCTTTACCTGCCCCAGGAGGCGGAAGCGTTATGGGTACCGTAGGAAGTTTAGGCTGCGCTTTGGCTGGAATGGTTGGACATCTTACTGTAAACAAAAAAAAATTTTCAGAACTCAAAAAAGAAGAACAAGATTCTTTTAATAATTCCATAGAAAAAATAAAAGAAATAAAGTCGCATTTGATGGATATAGTAGATAAAGATGCTGAAAGCTTTAATCTATTTATGGAAGCTATGAAGATGCCTAAAGAAACTGATGATGATAAGAAAAAAAGAAAGGCTGCTATGTCTGAAGCTTCAGAAAAATCTATATCAGTTCCATTCAATGCTTTAAAATGCTGCTATGAATTAATACCTCATTTTGATATTGTACTTAAATATGGAAATAATGGCGTTATTACAGATATTCTTAGTGCTTATATTTTAATACTAGCCTGTGCTAAAGGATGTATATTAAATATCAATGTCAATATATTGTTTATAGATAATAATGATTTTCTAGATAACATAAAATCCAAAAGTATAGAATACATTAAAACTATAGAAAATAGATACAATAGTATAGAAAATGAAATATTATTATTTAGATTATAAAAAAATAATAATATTTATTATGTACTTTTTGTGTAAAATTATGTTATAAATGTAAGATTTTTTATACAAAATTCTAATTTTATTTTTTTATATTGATATTTTATTTATATTATGATAATATTTCCATGACAACAAGAGTTTATAAAATATACAAAAGAATAAAATATATTATATTATTTTTTATCTTTTATTCTTAATATTTTAATATAATTTATATATATTATTTTGAAATAATATTTTTAATTAAAATATTATTCAGATATATTTTGTTCTTTGAAGATATTTTTATAATTTTATTCTTAAAAATCTCATTGTCCTTAAGTTATATTATTATTTATAAAAATAGGAGGTTCAGATGAGTATAACAACTAAACACATGATATCCTTAAGTGAAGAGGAAAAGGAAAAAATTAAAGAATTTATTAAAAAGGAAGGTAAATCAAAAAGACTGATTTCTAGAGCTAATATCATTCTAGCATTAGATGAAAAAAAGAATACTGGTCTTACTCATACTGATATTGCTAAACAGTATAATGTTACATATCATACTGTTGTAAATATTATTAATGAGTATATTAAATCTGGGCTGGATGAAACTCTTACATATAAGAGAAATCCTAACAGCAATAGAAAAAAGAAGCAGGCAAATTAAAATGAATGATATTTCTATGTGCGGGACAATTTATTTTCTGAAATTATCTTCAATACTCTCGCACATGAGAGAATATCTGCATCAACATCTTTAAACATATCTTCTGCTTTTTCATATACATTACTTGTTAAATTAATGCCAAAATTAATACCTTTATCAATAGTTCCTGTCATAACTAAATCATCTGTTATAACTACTCCCTCAAACCCTAAATCATTTTCAAGAATATCTAAATATTTTTTGGACATACTTGCTGGATATTTATCATCTATATATTTATTTTTTATATGAGATACCAAAACCATTTCGGCACCAGCTTCTATAGCACTTTTAAAAGGTAAAAACTCCTTTGATAATAATTCATTAGTACTTTTATCAATACTTGGAAAATCATTATGTGAGTTTACAGTTGTATCACCATGTCCTGGGAAATGCTTTAATACGCTTATTATTCCTGCATCTCTCTGAGCCTTTACTGTGGCTTTTACCATTTCAGAAACCTTATAAGCATTAGTAGAAAAGCTTCTATTATATATGTATGAATTTGTATCATTAGGTATATCGCATAATGGGCCTAATATCATATTAATACCTAAATCTAATAAAAACTTAGATTTGTTATAAGCTACTTCATATGCATATTCATAACTATTAGTATCCCCTATCATCTTTGGGGAAATATTTTTTAATTTATCAAAATTTATACGATTAACTTCACCGCCTTCCTGATCTATAGAAATAAGCATATTAGGATTAACATACTTTCTTAAATCTGATGTTAATTGCTTTAATTGTTTTTCATCTTGTACATTATAACTAAATAATATTACACCCATTATCTTATTATCTTTAAGTATTTTTATAGTCTCTTCTGAAAGCACTTTATCTTTGATTCCAACCATCAAAAGTAATCCTTTTCTTTCAATTTTGCTCATCTTTCCAACTTCATCTATATATTCAGATAAATAAGGATACTTCTTTTTTAATTCTGATATATAAATTTTTTCCTGATTTAATTCCGATATATACATTTTTTCCTGAATAATAGTCAAAAGAAGTTTTGCTGCGTATATTAATATTATTAGTAAAAATAAACATATTATTATCTTTATAATGTTTTTATTAGTTTCAGCACTTTTAAACATACTTTTAAATCCGTTTCCTTAATATTATTTTCTATTATATTTCTTATATTTTTTATATTTTTATAATAATTATATGAAAATACATTCATTCCATATTTTATTATATTTTCATTATTATTAATATAATCTGTCATAATGATGCCGTTAAACTTCATATCATTAAAAATAAAATTTTTATACTTTTCATGATTTTTCATATGAGACATTAAAATAATATCGGCATTAGCCTTAATTCCAGCTAAAAAAGTTTCTCTATTATCCAACATATTTTCTGCATTATTATTTATATTATCTTCTATATATAACTCATCATTATAGTATTTAGGAAAATATTTTAATGCTGTTATAAGTCCTGCATCTTTTTGGGCTTTTACAGTCTGATATATAAGTCTAGAAGCTAGTATCTTATCATTTGAAAATATATTTTCTTTTAAATGCGATTTTTCATTGCAATAGGTATTACATATAGGAGATAATATCATATTGATTCCTATTGATTTTAATTTTGATGCTCTTTCATAGGCTATTTTGTATGCATATTCTTCGCTTTTTTTCTCTCCTATATAACTAGGATAAACTTTAAATTTCTGATAATAAGCTACACTATAAGTAGATTTATAATCCTGATCTAATGCTATAAATATTTTTCTATTAATATTTCTTTTTATATTTTTTATAATTTTAGAAAGTTTATCAATATCCAAATCATCAATATTTATAATAATACCTGATATACTGCTTGTATTTATTATGTTAATTAATTCATTATCATAATTTTTTATAGAAATAATACTTAATACTTCTTTAGGATTATTAATATTATTTGAATCAATTTTTTTATCAATATTAATATGTGTAATAAATAAAAATATTAATACAAAAAATAATAGTATAGTAATTA
Source organism: uncultured Brachyspira sp. (assembly GCA_944392715.1). Lineage (GTDB taxonomy): Bacteria > Spirochaetota > Brachyspiria > Brachyspirales > Brachyspiraceae > Brachyspira. Next base: position 1,687 of record CALXXQ010000127.1, on the reverse strand, counting down.
TAATAATATAAAGCATTATAATGAATTTAAATATTTAATTATATTAATAGCAATATACTCAGCATCTTCTTCTTTTAATGTGCTGTACAATGGCAGAGTTATTTGATTTTTATACATATTAAATGCATTTTGATAATCATCAATATTATATCCCAAATCAATATAAGCCTTATGAGCAGGCAAAGGTAAATAATGAACATTTAATGTTATACCTAATTCTGACATTTTATCTATAAGTAAATCTCTGTCATCTTCCTCAAAATCTCTTACTCTCATTAGATATAGATGATAAGAAGATTCACTGTAATCATTCTTAAAATTAGGCAATATTATTCTTTTGTTTTCACTTAAAATATCATTATAAATATTCACGATTTTTTTTCTATGATTAAGCATAGAATCATATCTTCTCAACTGTGATAAACCAATAGCTGCATGCAAATCACTCATATTACATTTATATCCTGCCAATTCTATATTATATCTCCAAGCTCCTTTACCCCCTTTGTTCTTATCGAAAGCACTTTTGCTTTGTCCATGCAATGATAATACAGAAAGCTCTTTATATATATCATCAGCATTTATATTTCCTATATCATTGAAAGATAATGCCCCGCCTTCTGAAGTTGTTATATTTTTCACTGCATGAAAGGAGAAAGAAGACATATCAGCCTGAGAGCCTGTCTTTTTTCCTTTATAAACTGCCCCTATTGAATGAGCCGCATCTAGTAAAAATAATGGTCTTTTTAATTCTTTTTGATATTTATTTTCTGAGGCATTAAATAATTCTTTTTTACTTTCTAAAATTTTTATAATAGCATCATAATCGCAAGGCATTCCTCCAATATCTACTGCAATAACAGCTTTGGTTTTATTAGTTATAGCTTTTTCAAGTCTTTCTAAATATATATTAAAATCATCTTCTTTAGCATCTATAAACACCACTTTAGCATTCAAATGAACTACGACATTTGCACTAGAAGCATATGTATAAGCAGGAACTATTACTTCATCACCCTCACCTACTCCGAATATTTTTAATGCCAATTCCATAGCCGATGTAGCACTGGATAATAATTTTACTTTTTTTACATCTATATATTTACAAAGTTCTTCTTCAAACTCTTTATTTACTGGTCCTGTTGTAATCCATCCTGATTTAAGTACTTTTACTACAGCATCTATTTCATTATCTGTTATATCTGGAGGAGAAAAAGGTATTTTCTTATTCATAATTTATCCCTCATATACAATATTATGTTTAGTTTACATATTTAAAAATTATGTTTACTAAATAATTAATATATAATATATAAAAAATAAATCAATAATAATTTTGAAAATACAAAATACATATTTACAATAAATAAAATTTGACAAAAAATCATCATAGATATAATATATTTCGTTAATAAAATTAAAAATTGGTGATTATTTTATGCTTAGTATAGAAAATTTGATAATTATAATAATAGGATGTTCTATAGCTGGTTTCGTTGATGCTGCTGCAGGAGGAGGACTTATAAGTTTGCCTGCATATTTAATAGCTGGTATTCCTCCGCACACTGCTTTAGCTACAAATAAGCTCACTTCTACATCAGGAGCTGTAGTTTCAGCTTTTACATTCTTCAAAAATGGAAAACTTACAACCAAACTAATAAAGTTTTTAATACCAATGACAATATTA
>CALXXQ010000126.1 GCA_944392715.1 uncultured Brachyspira sp. | reverse complement strand
TATGTAAGATTTATTTTGTATAGGCGGATAAATGAAAACAGAAGAAATCAAAGAACAAATAAAACAATATGATGATGACTTAATAATAAAAATTAAGGACTGTAATAATGTTGAATTAGTAAAAAGCTGGGGTGATTTGTATTTTGATATTTTGGAGAATTGTAATCATAAGGTGCGAAATATTAAGGCAGCTGATTTAAAAAAGAAATTAGCAAGCGGAGCTTCAAATATTATGATTCGTAAAGGAAACAGCATTTTTCCAATTATCAAAATATTAAAAAGAGGCAAATATTTAATCATTAAATATTAGGGGGTGATATTTATGGCTATGGAGCATAGAAAAGCAATAGAATGGTCAATAATGATAGCGGAAATGAGTTTAGACGAAGGACTTGAAGCAAAGACTTCAGAAATGGTTCAGATATGGAAAGAACAGGGCTTGGAATTAAAAGAAGGTATAGACGGCATAGACAGTAAAGTATTAGATAACATGAAATTCGCAGATTGTTTGAAAATTGAAGAATCAAATCTTTATATGTCAATATTAAATTATATAAATCTTCTTAAATGTAAGAAAATATTAGAAAAACATTTATAAACAATAATTTTTATGAGGGTATCCAATGATAAAAACTATTAAAGAAAAAATAAGAAATATTTTCAGACCTCGTAACTGCTTGGTATGTCCTGTTTGCGGTGAGAAGGTAGAAGGCAGCTGCAGAATATTAAGCATAAGTGTAAATAACACAGTGGGGGCTTATGCAGTTCATATAGAATGCGAATTAAAAATAAAAGAGGCAAACCCTGAATTAAAGCTGAAAAAAGTAAGAGCTTTATATTAAAAATGATAAGGAGGAGAATATGGATGTAACAAGTAATGCTAGTATTGAATATCCTAAAGAAGGATTTGTAAAAGCAGTATGTCTTAATGCAGTAGATGGCAGATATGATAAAACAGAGTTTAGAGGAAAGGTTAAATGGACTAGAAGAATATTTTTAATTTTTGAGATAGATCAAAAATATACAAGAGGAGAATATAAAGGACAGAATATGATAATACATAGAGAATTTGTATTATCATCAAGTTCAAATTCAGAGTTCAGAAAGACATTAGAGAATTGGAGAAAATGCAGATTTGGTGAAAGATATAATGATAACGGTACTATGACTTTAATGACAAAAAAGAAAAATGAAGAAACAGGACAAATGGAAGAAACAGAATTTAAAACAGAAAGTCTATGCGGTGCTAATTGTATTTTGAAATTAACAAATATAGGTACAGATAAAACCTTTATTGCTATAACAGAAATATCAAAACTTCCTAGAAATGAAGAACCTATCATAAGGGAAAATAACATAGGATATTATCCTGATTATTTGGCAAGAAAAATAGCTTTAAGACCTGAAGTAAATCCTGATGAATTATCACAGCCTATAAGAGGATATACTGACGCTTATTTAGGAGAAGAAGATGATGATGAAGTTCCATTTTAAACATTAAAGAGAATCATATATGAGAGAAGAAGAATTAACAAAACTTTTTAGAGGTAAAGAGCCTGAAGATTTAAGTATAGAAGAATTAGAAAGAATAATACCAATGGTAAAAGATAGAATAGTAAAAAGAAACTTAATAAATATTTATAGATCTAAAAAGCAAAATTGTAAAATCAATGAGCTTCCTTTGGTATATGAAAGTGATAATAAAGATTCTGATATAAGTAAGTTTTTCGGCGATATACCTACTCCATTTGATGATTAGACATTTTGAGTTTTTAATCTCCATAAAAGTAAGGGAGGTTATAAAATAATCTCCCTATGTATTAAAAAATATTTATTTGAAGGAGTACAGATGGCATTAACAGTAAGAGAGTTTATAAAAAAGTTAGAAGAAATAAAGGATAAAGACAGTATTGTAGTTATTGGAAAAGCTAAAAGTAAATACACTGGTAAGTGGAAAGTATATATTATGGATAAATGTGAATATGACTATGATATTGTAACTTCAGAAGATTATTTAAAAACTAGTATTGTGTGTTTTGATAAAGACATAGAAGAAAAAAATAAAATATAAATTAATCATTGGGGGGCAGACAATGGAAAAAATATTAAAACATCAAAAAGAAGAAATAGCTTTTCAATGGAAAGGCAATTCAGAAAATGCTGATATAAAAAAAGCAATCGCATTAAAAATAGCTTTTATAATACAAGGTATGTCTGATGATACAACTCTTTGGGTAAAGACAGGGGAATATGAGGCAGAAACAAAAGAAACAACAGCAAGAGAAAAATATCAGAATGTTCCTATGGATTATTGGGTAGTTATTTCAGATTATATAGAAAAAGATAATGAAATAAAACATATAAAGAAAGCAAGAATAGTAAAAGATAAAAATTTCTCAAGTAAATACCATTTTTTAAATGAAGAACCTACCCTATTTGATAATACCGAAGAAAATGAAACTGAAGAAGAGAAAAAAGAAATTAAAGAATTACAAGGAGAATTAAAAAAAGCAGTAAAAGACTTTTCGGATAAAACAGGTATCAAAGTAGAGGTTTGCTGATGGAACATTCATTTAATATAGACATAGCAAAAGAATATGGAATGTTTGAAGCTGTTCTTTATAATCATTTTCTTTTTTGGATAAAGAAAAATAAAGCCAATGGAAAAAATTACAAAGACGGTAGATTTTGGACATATTCATCAATAAAAGCATTATGTGATTTATTTCCGTATATGACCAAAAATCAAATAGAGTATTCTATAAAAAAACTTATAGATAATAAAGTATTGGTAAAGGCTGTTTATAATGATAATAGTTATGACAGAACTAGCTGGTATGCTTTTTGTAAAGAGCCTGAAGATTTAGCTGCTATACCAAACCCTTATAAAAAAGAAGATAAGCCTGAAGATGAAGAAAAGGATAAAGAAGAAGATAAAAAAGATGAAAGCGATAATGAAAAAATAGAAAAGCAAGACGGAAATTTAGAAAATGGAGATAGTGATTTTCAGAAATCCATTTCGGAAATTTCAGAAATGGAATATAAAAAAATACGAAATGGAAGCGGTAATTTTCAGAAATCACATACAGATAATTTAACAGATTTTATATCAGATATATCAACAAATAATTTAACAAATACTGCGTGCGTGGACTTTACAACTCCTTATGGACTTCTAAACTATCCTTCTTGGAGTTGGGAGAGTTTTAAGGCTGCTTATATTCACTGGTATACGCTTCTAACAGGTAAACCTATAAACAATCTTATTCAGACTATATCAAAAAAAGATATAGGCTCTGATAAACTCTCTTGGCTTGAGAATGCTTTTAAGAACCGCAAAGTCAATGCTGGTGTAGCTATATTTGAGACTTTAGAATATATCGCTAAAAACACAGGCTGTCAAGAAAATGTTTATCTTAGATCTGCTAATTATTTAGATGGCGTGATAATGCGTTTATCAGATATGCGTTTGGCAGAAAAAGATGGCATATCTACTGAAGGCACAGGACATTATCCAAATCCTACATTTGATAATTTTAAGTATTAGGAGGCATAAATGGGAAGAAATGGCGGTAATAAAGATAAAGAAAGTACAGAAAATCTATCAGCATATAAAATTAATTATGGAGAGCATAGAAGAAAATATAAAAAAGAATTAGAAAAACTTATGATTGATATAGAAAAAGGTATTAATACTGAAAATGTTTTAGAGTTTTATGTGCTTCTTAGAAATTACGGTATATACAGCGATGATAATATTGACAGTGCTTATAAATATTTTGAGAAAAATGATAAAAGATTTTTTGATAGATTGGAAGCATATTTGTCTGATTTGAATAATAAAAGAAAAGTATATAAAGCTTTGAAATTAATACTTAAATGTATTGACAGCATAAGAGATTTTTCAAGCAACGGATTTTATAGAGATTTTCTTGATGATTTGAAAGCAGAATGCGGTTTGATGATACGTACTTCTTATAATAATTTTATAGAGCCTAGCATATATACTCAAAGTAATATTTTTAAAGAAGATTCAAGCATAGTAGAACAAATAATTAAATATAATCAAACAGAAAGCAATGAACATTTTGAAGGAGATGATATTTTTGAGTATAACGGATATGAAGAGATTATAAAAAATAAAGCTACTAATAAAAAGATAATGAAAGCAGTTAAAGGAGTAAGTTAATGTCTAATAAAAAGAAAGTAAGAAAGACTTCTAAAGATTGCTATAACACTGTAGTAAAAGATATGAAAGCTAATCTATACAGACAAATATTAAGAGCTATAAGAGAATTGAAAGAACCTTCTACATGCAGAGAAATTGCTAATCATCTAAAAATGGAGGCTTCTACAATATCAGCTAGGATAAATGAATTAAAAAAAGAAGGAGTATTGATTGAGGCAGGAAAAAGAAAATGCAAAACAACTAATATAACAAGCATAGTTTTAAGCATTAATAAAAATATTCAATGGAGTTTATTTTAATTATGGAAACATTAGAACAATTATATAAAGAATTTCAAAATGAAAATATATATTCATATAATCCTAATAAAAGAGTTCATAATATGCCTTGTAAATACTGCGGTAAAAACTTCAAACAAGGTGATTATATCATACAAAAGCCATTAGATTTTACAGTAGCTTATCATACTGAATGTTATAGACAACTAAAAAATCAATAAAAAATAATTTGGGGGGTGTTCAATGAATATTAAAACTAAAGAAGTAAAAAAGAAAAAAGCTAAAAAAGGCAGAAGAACTAATAAACGCAACCTAGTGCATCAAGAGTTCGGTTCAGAAATTGGAAATATTTTTACTGAGGCACTCGGTGATATAAAGATTGAAAAAGAGGCTAAAAGATTAAAGGCTGAAAATAAAAATATTGATGAGCTAAGTTGCGATGAGTTTAAGAAAAAATACGGCAAATGGACTAAATACGAATTAGAGTATTTAAGAGCAAAATTAGAAGAAGGCAAAAACAATGGCTAAAAAGACAAATAGAAGAGTTTAGAAAGGCTTTTGATTTCATAAAGAATATAGAATACAAAGCCTACAAAGCCAAAGAAGAGAAGGAAACTAAACAAGAACAATATGTTTTTGATTTTTAAGTAAGGATTTATTTATGTATAACTT
>CALXXQ010000125.1 GCA_944392715.1 uncultured Brachyspira sp. | reverse complement strand
TTCTGAAATAGCTGAAATAATGATGGAAGCAATATGTTCTGATATACCTTATAAAAATGGAGATGAAGTTATTTGTATGGTTAATGGGATGGGTGCTACTCCGCTAATGGAGCTTTATATATTATATAATGATGTTGTAAAAATAGCTGAAAAAAAAGGAATAAAAATCGTAAGGAATTTAATAGGAAATTATGTTACTTCTATAGATATGGCTGGTGCTTCTATTAGTTTAATGAAGGTTAATGATGATATACTAAAGCTTTGGGATTATCCTGTTTATACTGCTGCATTAAGATGGGGTATGTAAAACAAAATATAATTTTTTCAATTAAATAAAATAGAGGCAATAAAATGTATAATAAAGAAAAAATAAAGCAATGGTTAATAAATCTATCAAATACCTATGAAAAAAATAAAGATTATTTAACAGAATTAGATTCAAAGATTGGGGATGCTGATCATGGCATTAATATGAATAGAGGATTCTCTTTTGTAAGGGATATGATTAATAATATTGATGATAATGCTGCTATTTCATCGATATTCAAGCAAACAGCTACTATTTTAATAAAAAATATAGGAGGTTCATCAGGACCTTTATACGGAACTTTTTTTCTTAATGCTAGTATAATTGCATCAAATAAAGAAGAATTGAGTTTAAATGATATAGCTGATATATTCGCTAAAGGCACCAATGCAATAGCAGCACTTGGAAAATCAAAAGAAGGTGAAAAAACTATGCTTGATACTCTATTTCCTGCTGTAAATGCTATGAAAGAAAATGCAGATAGTGAAGAAGATTTTAAAAATAAAGTGATGGTTTCTTCAGAAAATGGTATGAAATCCACTATAGATATGATCGCTACTAAAGGAAGAGCCAGCTATTTAGGAGAAAGAAGTGTCGGACATCAGGATCCTGGAGCAACTTCTGCCTATATGATGATAGAAGAATTAATAAATGTATTATAAAAATTATATTAAAAGGAATTAATGTGGTTAGTTTAATATTTGTTTCACATAGTTATGAACTTGCTAAAACTACAGCAGAATATATAAAAAAAGTTACCAATACTACTGATGTAAAAATATCATTTTCAGGAGGAAGCGGAGAAGATAATAAAGAGCTTGGTACAGATGCTGTTGAGGTTTTTAATGCTATAGAAGATGTATACTCTGATGACGGAGTTATAATATTTTGCGATTTGGGAAGTGCTTTAATAAGTTCTGAACTTGCAATATCAATGCTTGATGAAGAAAAGTCAGCAAATGTTAGAATGACTTCTGCACCATTTATAGAAGGCGGTATAAATGCTGCTATACAGTCTTCTTTGGGTAAAAATATAGATGAAGTTATAAATGAATCTTTAGAAAGTTTAACTCCAAAGATATCATATGTAAAAGATAAAATTGATTACACATTTAATAGTGAAAATGCAGAAACTATAGAGTTTAAAGATTATATTAAAGGCGAATATAAAATATTATTAGAAAATGGGTTTCATGCCAGACCTGTTTTTATGTTTATTAATATAATAGCTAATTCAAAAAGCGAGGTATATATATCAAATAAAACTAAGCATAAACCTCCTGTATCTGCTGACAGCGTAACTAAAGTAACATTATTAAATATAGAATACGGCGATATAATGGAAATATATGCCAAAGGTCCTGATGCTGAACAAGTTTTGGAAAGATTTGAATATTTAGTTAATGGTAAATTTGAAACTAGAAAAAAAACACATCAGTCAAAAGATATAGATAGTAATTTTACTGTAGTTTCTGAAGGTACTGTAAAAGGTAAAGCCACTTATATGTATTTTGGAATAAATGTAAAAAAAGAACATATAAAAGACAGCATTGCAGAAAAAGAAAAATTTAATAAAGCAATTGATAATGTAAAAAAAGACCTTATGGAACAAAAAACTATAATAGAACAGAAAAATCTTCAAAATAATGAATATCTTATATTTGAAACATATATATCAATGCTTTTTGATGATTATGTTTTAAAAGAAGTGTATGAATTGATAGATAATAAAAAATATTCAGCTGCTTATTCATATAATAAAGTAATGAGAAATATATTTAAAAGTTTTGATTCATTAGATGACGGATATATAAAAGAAAGAAAATATGATATAGAAGATATATTGCATCAAGTATTAAAATATTTATTAGATATAAAAATAGAAATGCCTGATGAAGATGATATAATACTTATAGTAGATAATGTATATGCTTCTATAGTAACTGAGATAGGAGAAAATATAAAGGGTGTAATATCTATTAATGGAAGTGCTGTATCTCATGCTGCAATACTTTTGAAGTCATTGAATATACCTTATGTTATATTCCCTTCCGCTATGCAGCTTAAAGGAAAAAATGTAGTAATAGATACTAAAAACAAAGAAGGCAAAGTTATTTATTTAAATAAATAATTGTTTTACTATAATAACTTTATATTGTTTTATAAACATATCATGGGTATAATTTTATATAAATTTGGAAATGACAATGAATTTCAGTACCATAATCATAGTTGTAATAGTTGCTTTAGTTATATTATGGCCTATTATCAAAAAAATAACAAAAAATATAAAAATAGAAAGCTCAGAAAATCTGCATATAGCCTGTCTTTATGGAGATTTATCAAAGATTAAGAGATTAATAGCATCTGGAGTAAATATTAATTCAAAAGATTTCAGCAATAAAACGCCTTTGATGTATGCTGCTGAAGACGGAGCTATAGAAACTATTGAATATCTTATAAAAAATGGTGCTAATATTAATGATATAGATGTAAGAGGCGATACTGCTTTAATAATAGCTGTAAAAAATAACAATATAAAAGCTACGCAAATGCTTATAGAAAATGGCGCCAATTTAAGAATAAAAAATGAAGATAATAAAGATGCTCTTAATATAGCTAAAGACTTAGGATGTAAAGAAATTGCTGACTTTATAGAAAATAAAAGAGAAGATATATAAAATACCTTCTCTAATATAAAATTCTATTTATTAATTATTATTGCTCCTTGTTATATTTGTAGATCCGCATATAGGACAATGCGATACAGAATCTTCGATTATATCATCAATTTGTGTAATATCATCATCTTCTGATATATTAATTTCTTTATCATCTACTGCCCAAAAATTAGAACAATCTTTGCAGTAGAAATGTATTAAATATTCTCTATAGGTTGGATAATTACCTTCTATTTTTCTATATCCATCTATAATGTTATGCGACATAAACCCTCCTATTTTATTCTATAATAGGAAATTTAATATTTTTTTATGAAAAGTCAATATTTTTTGTATGATATTTTTGGAATTTTTGTAAAAAATATTATTAACTCATAAAAAATAATTTTACTGAAATAAAATATTTTAAGTTTTTCTTAGTATTAAAAGTATCAAAAACAGGAGAAAATATATGAGAAAAAACTTAAAACTTTTTATTTTCACAATATCTGTAATGATTTTATCAAGTATAGCTTTAATGGCACAAGATATGCCTATACAAGCTAATCAATTACCAGCAAATGCACAAAATTTTGTAAAATCTAATTTTGCAAATGATCAAATTGTATATGCAGAACAGGATAGAAATAGCTATAAAGTAGAATTAGCTAGCGGAGTTGAGATTGATTTTGATAAAAACGGTAATTGGACTGATGTTTCTTCTAAAATGCCTTTACCTACTCAATTTATACCTGCTGCTATAATGAATGCTGTGCAGGCAAAATATCCTCAAGTACCTGTATTAGAAATAAGTAAAGAGTATAATAGCTATAAATTAAAATTAGGAAATAATAGAGAAGTTTATGTTTCTAATAATGGACAGATAACAGGCGATAAATTAGATTAAAATTCATTAAAATAAGAAAAATCGGCATATATTATGCCGATTTTTTTAAAAATATATTTACATATTTTACTTTTTCTTTACTTTTTTATTATTTTCGTAAAAATTTTTTAAAAATATTGTAAAATAACTTGACATTTCTTTATATTTATACTATCATATAAATATAAAGAAAAACAACAAGGAGTTATTTTATGAAAAAACATTTAAAACAAGTTATTTTAATCGCATCTATAATGATGTTGTCTGTAGTTAGTGCTTTTGCTGCTGACATAGCCATACAGGCTAATCAATTACCTCAAAATGCACAAAGCTTCGTAAAAGCAAACTTTGCAAATGATCAAATTGTTTATGCTGAACAAGACAGACAATCATACAAAGTAGAATTAGCAAGCGGAGTTGAGATTGATTTTGATAAAAATGGAGAATGGACTGATGTAGCTGGAAATAATAAACCATTACCTACTAAATTTATACCTGCTGCTATAGTAAAAGCTGTAGAGTCAAAATATCCTCAAACTCCTGTATTAGAAATCAGCAAAGAATATCTTAGCTACAAATTAAAATTAGGAAATAACAGAGAGGTTTATGTTGATAACAATGGTAAAATTGTTGGAGATAAATTAGACTAATATCAAAGTATAATAACTTATTAAGTTAAGGACTGGCAATATCAATTGTCAGTCCTTATTTTTATAATTCATAAAAATATTTTTTACCTCTAAATATATCTTCAGATATTATTCTCTGAGCATTATTTACTTTATAAGACAAACTATCTCTATCTATTTCTAATCTAATTAATCTATTATTATCATTAGTATAAAAACCATTATAAAAGCTTATAATACCATTTATCTTATCTTTATATAAAAGCGATATTATAGAATTGGTATAATTAACTCCTGTATTTGCTGCTATAAACATTGGTATATTTTCAGGAGAAAATCCATCTTCTTCAAATTTATAATAACCATTTGTACCATTCCATATGAGCAAAGGAGAAACTGCATAAGAATCAAAAAAATATTTTTTTATATCATCATCAATATTTGAGTTATAAATTATAGTACTCAAATATGGATATAAATGATCATGCTTAAATATTATAAGTGCATTAGGATATTTTTCTAATATAGCATCTTTTGTATCTATTATATCTTTTGCTGATAGAGCAGAATTTTCCATAGTTTCAACAAGTACAGGTATATCCTTTTTATTTATTTTTTCCATTAATCTTTTATTATTATCATATACATCTAAATCATTTTCCACATAGCTTCCAGCATGCCCCATAAATGTAAAACCTGTTAAAAATATAGGATCATCATAATCATTAGTTTTTATATAATTTTTTATATTTGTAATTCCCAAATTAAATACTATCTCTTCCACCCCTATATTAGGATATAATGAATCCAAATAATAAGTTACATCAGATTCCTCCAAAGCTATAGTATGATAACCATTTTCTTTCATCAAATAAGGCAAAACTGCATATATAGGAGTTTTTTGTTTTTTTGGAAATATTGGAGAAGTACCCGTAAGTCCTGATATTCTTGCAAATAAACTGCCATATCCGACATTGGGACCTACTTTTGTGGAATTACTTGCCCATTCTCTATATTCTTTAGGAAAAGGATCTTTATCAATCAAAGGAAGAAAATGCTCATAATCATAAAAAGATTCCATAAAAATTACAAATACATCTCTTTTTTCATCGCTTTCATAAGGAACAATCAAATTTGATATATCTCTTTTTAATTCCATTTCTTTTAATAAGTTATAAGCAGATTCAACATTTTCTTTATTAGCATTTATTTTTATAGATTTGTCATATGATATCCTATAGCTTATAGTGTTTATAATTCCATATTTATTAGCTATTTTTATATAATCAATATATATTGAATCTATATTCATAGGCTTAAAAAATGATATATATGTTGTAACTAATACTATAAAAGTCATTATTAAAGCTTTTTTGATATTTAATCTATATATTTTATAAAGCCCATATATAAAATATAAAGCATATACAGCTAAAAGTCCGAAATATAAAATTGTAGCAAAAATTGTTATTATTTTCATATATAAAGGAAGAACCTCTATAAGAGAAGGATATAAATCAGGCATATCAGTAAAAAATAAAGGTTTAGTTTCTATTGTGATGCAAAGAGACTCTATTACAAAAAATGAAAATACAGAAACAACTATAAAAAAATACGAGGTTAATTTATTTTTATTTGAAAGTATATATGATATTATAGAAAATAAGTAAACATATATAATATCAAAAATGCTTATATTCATTTTATTTACTGAAAACCTTGGCAATAGTAATTGAGTTATAGAATAATATAATAATATTGTCAATACAAAAGAAATTATGTAAAAACTATTATTTTTTAATGTATTATTTTTCATATAATAATCCGATTTTTTAATTAATTGATAATTTTGAAGTATTATACAATATAATTTTTTTTTTAACAATTTATTTTAATTAATAATAATTATATTTATGTAGTAATTTACATATAAAAAATCATACTTGTATAATAAGTTAACATATGATATTATAAAAAAATATATAATATTTTAAGGATAAAAATGAAATTAATAAAAATACTAATAATACTATTTATTTTTACATCTATTTCATTTGCTAAAAGCGGATTAGAATTAGGTGTATTTGTTCCTCTTGGTATAGGTGTTGGAATTCATTATTATAATGCTCCGCCTTCAACTTTTACTAAGCAGCAAACAAATGATTATAACAATTATATAAGCAATAATACAATGACTTCTCAGGTTGGGTTTGAAGCAGGAGTTTTACTTCAAGCAGGATACAGATTAGAACTAAATAGAGATATGAGTTTCAGCTTTATGGGAGAGATTGGATATAATAGTGATAATTTTAATTATAGAGGCAAAGACAGTAATACAAATTCTTCAGCTTTAAAAATGGAAAATTACAGATATTATAGCTTTGACAGTATAGTTCTTGGTTTACTTCCTAGATTCAATTATAGAAGATTCTCTATTGGTATAGGATTTGGAATGAAAATTTTTCTAGCTGGAACAATGAATAATTCAAGCTATAATAAACTTTTGGGCTATTCTACAGAAAATATAAAAATAATTGATACAAAAAATTATAAAAATTATTTTTCTTCTAATATAATACCATATTTAAAATTAACTTTAGACTATGCTATTTATACATCGAGCAAATTTGATTTTGTTCTAGGTGTATATTTGGATTATGATTTTGCTTTAAAGTACAATGATATAAGCAAAGGAAATAATCAATTAAATAACCCTATTGAAAATATAGCCAGTGTTGATTTGGGAATTCAAATAGGTACAAGAATAAGACCTATGAATTAATTAAAATTATAAAAATAAATAATAGGAAAATTATGAAAAAATTATTTAATATATTGATAATAATGCTATTAGCTTCTGCAAGTGTCGTATTTGCTAAAAGCGGAATAGAATTAGGAATGTTTGTTCCATTGGGATTAGGCGTTGGAATAAATCAATACAGCCTAACTAATAAAAATGCTACAGCACAGCAGACAAATAATTTTCAATCTGCAGTAAAGCAAGCTGATAGAAGATCAAGCGTAGGTTTTGATTCTGGATTTTTATTTCATATAGGATACAGATTCGATATAAATAAAGATTTGAGTTTCAGCCTGCTTGGAGAAATAGGATATTCTCATGATGAGTTTTTATACTATAGAAACAGCAGTGATAAAAATTATCAAAATACATATACATATATGTTTGAAAGTATGGTTTTTGCTATATATCCTAAACTTAATTGGAAAAAATTTTCATTCGGCTTAAATGTAGGCATCAAATTGCCTCTTTATATAAGATCTATGTCATCTTATACTGATTATAATAATAAAAATATAAAGAGAAATATAGAACATTATAATGCATTTCAAATAAAAAATATATTTAATGAACCTGTTATGCCTTATATAAAATTTTCAGTAGATTATTCCATTTATACTGATAAAAAATTTGCTCTAGTATTAGGTGGATATATAGGTTATGATTTTGGATTATCATTAAAAAATACATTGCTTAATGATCAGGCTATTGCTAAAATGACAAAACAAACTATATCAAGTTTTGATGTAGGTTTCCAAGTAGGTATTAAGATATTACCTAATAATTAATTTAAAGGTGAAAGAGTATGATAAAAAAATTATTTATATTTAGTTTATTATTGTTATCAGTTTTAAGCTGTAATAATAATACATTAAAACCAGATGATTATAGCAGAGAAACTATGAATAAAAAATACCCATATTGGCAGGTTGGTATAGAAAGTTTTGAGATAGACAGTAATGTAGATAAATATACTACTATTACAGTAGATGAAAAAAAATATATGTTAGTATGTATGGCACTTATTAGAGTTGCAGTTAATTCTGATGAGTTTGTAAGCCGTGTAAAGGCAGCTGATTCTCAATTGGGTTCTTCTGTAAATGACAGCTATAATGGATATAATCTTAAAGTAGGAGATAAATATGATGCTCAAAAACTTATCGATTGTGTTCGTTCGCTTAAATATGATTTTGGATATAAAAAAAGAGTAGGAGTTCCTGTAGGTACTGGAGTTGGACCTGTAGGTAAATCAAGATATCTTCGTTATGGACTTCAGCCAGAGAATGAAATACCTATAGGTGAATGGATAGGATTCAGCACTGGAAATTGGGGCAGTTTAAATGATGTTTTATTTGGAGATTATTTTACTTATATGCAAAGTCAAACATATGCTAATACAGCAGGTTTAATGTTTCATGAACATATGCATAATATAGGTTTTCATCATGTAGGACAATATGCTGTTCCTTATACTCT
>CALXXQ010000124.1 GCA_944392715.1 uncultured Brachyspira sp. | reverse complement strand
ATATACATAAGGGAGATGCCCGGAATTTGGATTTTATTCTAGATAGTAGTATTGATCTCATTTGTACACACCCGCCATATGCAAATATTATTCAATATAGTGATAATATAGATGGTGATCTATCACGGTTGAAGGTAAAAAATTTTATTGAAGAAATGAAAATAGTAGCAGCAGAGAGTTATCGAGTACTCAAAAAAGAGAAATTTTGTGCTATTTTAATGGGAGATACAAGAGAAAAAGGTCATATGATTCCTATGTCATTTGATGTTATTCGTATTTTTGAAAATGCTGGATTTAAATTGAAAGAACTTATCATTAAAGAACAACATAACTGCAGGGCAACAGGATATTGGAAAACAAACAGCATAAAATATAACTTTTTATTAATTGCCCATGAATATTTATTTGTGTTTAGAAAATAACAAAATAATTGTATTACATCGATTCAAATATATTAAGTTGTTAAGTAAAATTTGTTTAAATATTGTTAATATTAAAATTATTCATAAATAAAAAAATGGAGCTGCCTCCCACGAACAACCCCATTTACTTTTAATAATTGAACAAAAGACTACTTTACTAAAGTATTAAATTAAAGAACCGATAATATAAATGCGATAAGGGGAAAAATCACCCTTGCACATTTAAAGCGCCCCCTGTGATCTTCGGCTCTACATCAACTGTAGAAGTATTGTCAGAAAAATTATGTCTGACAGTAACATTTACTCCGCCTATTGACGTAGTATATGTATTAGTTGTATCAGTCGTCGTAATAGCTGTAACCATATTTGTAAACTCCTTTTAAAATATAGCTTTGTCCTCCAAATATTATACTATAATAATAAAAAATTAACAAATAGAAAATTATATTTTTTGAGTAATTTTACAATATAAAAATATTGTTGTTTCAGATAAGTTCAAATATAACGCAAATATATAAAAAATTTCAGTAAAAGTGTATGAGCATGTTTTTTTGAAGGAGTGATTTTATTTTTGTACTATAAATTTAAAATTATTTTTCTTAATGAAATCATAAGGGTATATATATTCTATATTATGATTTTTACAGCAATTTATTAATTTACCATCAAATGTTACTACAATAGAATTATAATGTTTAGCATAAGCTAAAACAAATATATCAGCATAATTCTTTAATTTTTTATTATCTATTAAATTAAAAGTATATTCATCTTGATATAAACTTGATAAATTGTTTTCTATTTCTTCCGTATAATGACATACAAAGAAATCTTTATTTCTTTTAATATATTCTTTTACATTATCATCTATTTCTATTATTTCTTCATATACTTGAATAGGTATATAACATTTTTTGTCTTTTGCGATATCTATCAATTTATCCCAAAAATCTATGAACATTTCTGGACTATAATGTTTATTCCATAATTCAATAAAAAAGTTAGTATCTAAACAATATATATATTCCATTTATAATGTCCTATCTATATACTTTTTCAAATTATTTGATTTTACAGATAATAAATCATATACATCTCTTAAAGTTATTTCGTTATCATGATATGCTTCCAAGACATAATTAGCAAATTTTTTTGTATTTAATTTATCTATAGTTTGATAATAATCAGCCCCTCCTTTTTTATTATTATTTTTAATAATTTTTTTATTTGAATATTTATCAAAAAAATTATTAAATATATCTTCTTCTATATATTTTAAAGATCTTGCCTTTACTATAATAGCTAATTGACTAGATGGAAATTGTTTTGATAATTTTAATATTTTATTTTCTATATTATCTTCTTTATATTCTTCCCAATATTTTATAAATACTTTATCTGGTATTAGTAATTCAGATGCCACCTTATTACAATAAACTTCAACTTTATTTTTAGTATCATTTGAATATATATTAGATATTCCTGTTTCTCCAATTAATATATGTACTAGTTCATGTATTAAAGTAAATA
Source organism: uncultured Brachyspira sp. (assembly GCA_944392715.1). Taxonomy (GTDB): domain Bacteria; phylum Spirochaetota; class Brachyspiria; order Brachyspirales; family Brachyspiraceae; genus Brachyspira. The sequence goes on along the minus strand of CALXXQ010000124.1, from coordinate 16,827 downwards.
ATTTAGCATTATCAGAATCAGAAGAATTTATAAATATAAATGGTACTATTTTATCAGCTATTGCAAAACCTCTAATTTCTTGAACTTCTACTTTAGATTTAACATTTCCATTATGAGAGTTTGCTATGGATACAAAAATATTTTTATTTTCTAATGATTTTTTTATTTCATTAAAATTGAATTTACTATCCTTATTATAATTTACTTGAACATTTAATTTGTTTTCTATAATTTTTACTGTTTCTTTAACAGAAGAATTTTTTATAGATATCATACCGACAAAATCTAATTCTTTATATCCATTTGAAACTAAATATTCTTTTAGCCATTCTTGATGAGATACTAATTTTCTAATTAAAAGGACTGCATTTCTTGAAAGTTTATTAGTTATTTGTCTAAAGTCATTAATTTTTGGCTGTATATTTTTAGGAATACGAGGCATATATAAAACAGCCAAATTAATTCCATAGATTTTTGCTAAATTTTTAGCTACATTTATTTTAGGAAATTTTTCTCCATTTTCAAACTGTAATAAGTCATCATTGGTTAATGACTTTAATTTAGTTTTTAAAACTGCTTCTTCAATGGACAAATTAACACATTCCCTAGCCCATTTAAGAATTGCACCATTTATTTTTACTTCCATGTAATTATATGTTAAATAAAATTATGTTACATATTATATCATAATTATTTATATAGTAAAGTATTTGATAAATTTATTTTGGTACGGATCGCTGCAGACTGTTCAGGCGTTTAGGAAATTTGCTAAAGGGGCTTAAATTAATAATTATTTCTGTTATAATTAAAATATAAAATATTGAGGTTTTTTAATGAATAAAAAATTTTTCGCATATATAGAATACGATAAAGAAACTAATGTTTATGTTGGATATATTCCTTCAATAGCAGGTGCACATACTCAGGCTGACACTTTGGAAGAATTGCATATAAAATTAAAAGAGGTTCTTGATTTATGCCTTGAAGAAATGGACAGTGAAGAAAAAAATGCTATTCCAGAGTTTGTAAAAGTGGAAGAAATAGAGCTTGTATGAGTAAGCTAATTTTGAAAGATGCAAAAACTATAGAAAAATTATTGCTTCTATTGGAATTTGTTAAACAAAGACAAAAAGGAAGTCATGCTTTTTATAAACATAAAGACGGAAGATGTACTGTTATTCCTTTTCATTCAAGTAAGGTAATATCAAGACCTCTTATGAGAAAAATATTAAATGAAATAAATCTTGATGTAGAGGAATATAATAATTTAATAGAAAAAATCTAATGATTTAAATTATTTATTAATTAAATATTTTGAAAGTATTTTATTAAACCACATTTAAGTGTAGTCTAAATTTAAGTTATATATTACATTTAACATATATATTAAAAAATATAAAGTTATAGCAATTGAGTTTTCGCGAACCGTGCCTTCGGCAGCAACTTTTTTGTGCGGCAAAAAAGTTGATAATTCTATAAAAGTGAATTAATTAATAAACTTAAAAATTTTTATTATATATAATTTATATAAATATATAATATTTTACTTCTTCTTAGGCAAATGCTTTATAATCTGACCTTCAAGCTGTATTGATTTTTGCTTAGCATCATAGCCCAAAATCTTGCCGTACACTTCTATATAGTTTTTAGGCTCTAATGTTACAGTAACATTAACTATTAAATCAGCAACGCCTGCAATGTTCTTGTCGGCTGTGTCATAAATCAAAAGTCTTGCTTTTTTCTTTGGTATGCCGTCTATATTGGTTTGACTTACAGTGTTTACATCGGCTTTCCATTTCACATATCCGCCATTGTATAGGTCATAATTTTCAACTACTGTAAGATACTCTGGACTCTCTTTAAAAATATTATAATCTGGTGCTATTACAAATTCTTTAAGTACTCTGAATCTCTCTTTTAAGTATTCGTTTATGTCGCTTTTTAATGCACCATTTATTATCATAACAGCTTCATTTACAGATGCACTTCTCATATTGTTTTTAGCCTTGTCAAACATATCAGCTACTTCACGCGGCGAGTATGTAGGACTTTTGGCACTATCTGGAATCTTGCCGTCTTCCAACCCTTCAAATAAGTATACATTCTCAAGTTTTTCTCTTAATTCTTTTTGCTCTTTATCAAGAAGTACATATCTTATTTTAGGGTATACTCTGTCTATTGTTATATATGATAAAAATGTGAGTATGAATGCTATAGGTATTAGAACTATAAATCTTGACATTGATAATTTTTTCTTGCCAAGTAAATATGCTCTAGGATTAATCTCATCACCTCTTGCATTGTTGGTTAAAAATCTTATTCTCTCTATATTGTCTTTAGCAACTTTATTTTCAGGCTCTAAATCTAATATTCTAAAATACTCTCTCAAAGCATTTTCTCTATGCCCATTATGTAAACTAATATAAGCCTTTGCAAGCATAGCATTAAAGCAAAAACTATCCTCTCTAAGTGCCTTTCTTGAAAGTTCCTCAGCACCATAGAAATCTTTTAAAAATATATCAGCAAAAGAAAGCATAGCAAGTGCTTCTGCATCATGCGACATTCTCACTTTATTATTAAGAAGCATCTCTTTTGCTTTTTTATATTTCTTTTTCTTTATAAGAATATATGCTTTTTCAGCTATTTTGCTTTTCATAATATAGATTATAATCCTAGTATTAAAAATGTTAACATAATTATCGATATTATGATAACTTTTATTAGCATTTTTTTATTATGTAAACTTTTTTATTATTTTATTATATTTTTTTATAGTAAAAACTTTATTTTTTTATTGACAAAAACACAATATAATATATTTTATTGCAAAATAAATTAGGACTATATCCTATGAAGTTTTTATCTAATTTTATAAGAATAATCATATTTTCAATGATTTTAATAATAATATTTTCATGCAATAAAAGTGGGAATATATCAAAAAAAACATCCTTAGTAATATACTCCCCTTCTTCAAGAGATTTCATAGATCCTTTAATAGAAGATTTCAAAAATAAAAATCCAAATATAGATGTAGAAGTAATAATAGCAGGCACAGGTGAATTAATAAAAAGAATAGAAACAGAAAAAAATGATCCTCTATGCGATATATTAATGGCAGCTAATATTAATTTGGTAAAAAACCATCAGGATTTATTTGAAAATTACACATCAACAAATGAAAATGAAATACTAGACAGCTACAAAAATACAGAAGGTTCTATGACTAGATTTATGATTAGCCCAAGCGTATTAATAGTAAATACTAATCTTGCTGGCAATATCAATATAGAAGGATATTTAGATTTAACTAATGAACAATTAAAAGGAAAAATAGCATTTAATGATCCTTCCGCCTCTTCATCATCTTTTAAACATTTGGTTACCATACTATATACAATAGGAAAAGATGATATTAATAAAGGCTGGGATTATATTAATAAATTATGTGCTAATTTAGATGGTAAATTATTAACAGGTTCTTCTGCTGTATATAAAGGTGTTGCTGACGGAGAATATACTGTAGGACTTACATTTGAAAATGCTGCCGCCAATTATGCTGCTGCTGGTTCTCCTATAAAATTAGTATATATGAAAGAAGGCGTTATAATGGAGCCTGCTGGAATATACATTATAAAAAATGCTAAAAATATAGAAAATGCTAAAAAGTTTTTGGATTATATGACTAGCTATGATACACAAAAGAAAATGAATGATGAACTTAATGCTAGAGCTGTAAGAAAGAATTTAGGTTCTTCTGTTATATTAACTGATATAAATGATATTAATGCTATCACTTCAAATGAAGAATTAGAATATATAGATAATTTTGTAAAAGAAAATCAGGAAGATTGGCTTGAAAAGTTTAAAACTATTATAGAAAATTTATAATATTGGGATATTAAAAATGAAAAATATTATTATATTCGTTTTGATAAGCATATTAATTTTTTCTTGCAGCAATAATAATTCTAATAATGAAAAATTAGTGATATATTCTCCTCATCCTTTGGATTTCGTAGAACCGCTTATAAAAGATTTTGAAAATAAAAATCCAAATATAAAAGTAGAATTAATAGCAGCAGGCACAGGTGAATTAATAAAAAGAGTAGAAACAGAACAAAATACTCCTCTTGGAGACATACTTTGGGGTGCTAATCTTAATCTTATAAAAGACAAATTATATTTATTTGAAAATTACACATCTACAAATGAAAATAACTTATATGAAGAATACAAAAATATAGAAGGTTCTATAACAAGATTTACAACAATACCAAGTGTACTCATAGTAAATACAAATTTAGCTAAAGATATAAAAATAGAAGGTTATAAAGATTTGCTTAATACAGATTTAAAAGGAAAAATAGCATATACAGATCCTTCATTATCATCATCTTCTTTTAAGCATTTAATTAATATTCTTTATGCTATGGGTAATGGTAATCCTGAAAATGGATGGGATTATATAAAACAATTTTGTAATAATTTAGACGGAAAATTACTTAGCGGGTCTTCTGCTGTATATAAAGGTGTTGCTGATGGAGAATATACTGTGGGTCTAACTTTTGAAAATGCTGCAGCCAATTATGTATCTGCTGGTTCTCCTGTAAAAATAGTATATATGAAAGAAGGAGTTATAATGAAAGCTGATGGAATATATATTATAAAAAATGCCAAAAATTTAGAAAATGCTAAAAAATTTGTAGACTATATTACTAGCTATGATGCTCAAAATAAAATGAATAATGAATTAAACTCAAGAACTGTAAGAAAAGACTTACCTAGATCCAGTATACTAACACCTATAGAAGAAATAAAAATAATATATGATAATGATGATATAGTTAATAGCTGTAAAGATATTTGGTTGGAAAAATTTAAAGATATTATAACAAGCATATAATAAAAAAATAAAAACGAGGATAAAATCATGAAAAATACCATTAAATTACTTTTAGTATCTTTATTGATAGTAATATCAATTATTTCATGCTCTAATAAAAAAGAGGAAAATATAAATAATCTAGTAATATACACACCAGCAACTAGATTTTTTATTGACAGATTAGTAAAAGATTTTAAAGAACAAAATCCTGATATAAATGTAGAAATAATAATAGCAGGTACGGCTGAAATTATTAAAAGAATAGATGCTGAAAAAAATGATCCTTTAGGCGATATATTTTTTACTGCTAATGAAAATATATTAAAATACAATTCCAATCTTTTTGAAGAATATGTTTCAACCAATGCTGATAATATATACGATGATTATAGAAGCAAAGAAAAGTATATAACAGGATTTATGCTAAGTCCAAGCGTAATTATAGTAAATACTAATTTAATAAAAGATATAAAAATAGAAGGCTACAATGATTTACTTAATCCAGCTTTAAAAGGACAAATAGCTTTTAATGACCCAACTACATCATCTTCTTCTTTTGAGCAATTAGTTAATATGCTTTATGTTATGGGAAACGGCAATCCTGAAAATGGATGGGATTATGTGGCAAAATTATATGCGAATTTAGACGGCAAACTTTTAAGCAGTTCTTCTGCTGTATATAAAGGCGTTGCTGATAGCGAATATGCTGTTGGACTTACATATGAAAGTGCTGCTGTAAACTATATAAATACAGGTTCTCCTATAAGTATAGTATATATGAAAGAAGGGGTATTAATTAAGCCTCATTCTATGGCTATAATAAAAAATGCTAAAAATTTAGAAAATGCAAAAAAGTTTGTAGATTATATGACAAGCTATAATACTCAAAAAGTTATTAATGATGAATTATTTACAAGAGCAATAGTAAAAAATATAGAAGGCTCTAAAATGCATATACCTCTTGAAAATATAAATGATATAAAAGAAGATGAGGTAGTAGTAGATAAGAATAAAGATGCTTGGCTTGAAAAGTTTAAAAATATAGTTACAGGCTCTTAAATAATTAAAGATAATATTATGAGTGTATCTATAAGTATAGAAAATGTTACCAAAAGATATGGTAATAATACAGTTATACCTAATCTCTCTTTAAATATAAAAAATGGTGAATTCTTTACTTTGCTTGGACCTTCGGGCTGCGGAAAAACCACTATATTAAGAATGATTGCTGGGTTTAATACAATAGAGGCTGGTATAATAAAATTCGATAATGAAATAATAAATGATATACCAGCTTATAAAAGAAATATAGGAATGGTATTTCAAAATTATGCTATATTTCCGCATTTAACTGTAAGAGAAAATATAGAATACGGATTGAAATTAAGAAAATTACCTAAAGAAAAAATAAAAGAAAAAGTTGATAATATATTACATGCAGTAAAAATAGAAGAATATCAAAATAAACTCCCAGAAATTCTATCAGGAGGACAGCAGCAAAGAGTAGCATTGGCTAGAGCTATAGTAATATCTCCTAATGTACTTATAATGGATGAGCCTCTTTCAAATTTGGATGCAAAATTAAGAATAGAAATGCGTAATGTTATAAAGGATATTCAAAAACAAATAGGAATCACTACAGTATATGTAACTCATGATCAGGAAGAGGCACTTGCTATATCAGATAGAATAGCAATTATTAAAGACGGCAATATTCAGCAAATAGCATCTCCAATAAATATATACTCAAGACCTTATAATGTTTTTGTATCTACTTTTGTTGGACATTCTAATTTATTTAATTGTAAAATAAAAAAAATAAATGGAAAAATAGAAATTGTATTCAAATCTGGATTTAGTATAGATATGAGCACTTTGATAGATGAAAGTATTATAGAAAATGATGATGATGTAATTGCTGCTGTAAGACCTGAAGAGTTTATAATGAGCGATAATTCTAATTCTATAAAAGCAAAAATAATATCAAAAACTTTTTTGGGTAAATATACAAACTATTTCATTAAATGCGATGATAGTGATGAAATAATAGAATACTCTGAAGATTCATTTTTGCAAAATGATTTATCTGATATAAATATTATACCAAATAAAAATAGAATAAATGTATTTACTAAAGATATGGAAAAAAATCTCATTATAGGAACTAAAAAAGAAGAATTATGAATAGCGCAATAAAAACTTTCTTTAAAAAAGCAGACTTCTGGACATATATCACTATAATAATGACATTGATTTTTGCTTTATTTTTAGTTTATCCATTATTTTCATTATTTTTAAGCAGCTTTAAAGATATTAAAACAGATGCTTGGACATTTAATAATTTTATAAGATTCTTCACAAAAAAATATTATTACAGCACTTTAATAAATAGTATCATTGTAACAACTTCTGTAACTGTACTTGCTGTATTAATAGGAACACCTTTAGCATACTGCATGAAAATGTATAATATAAAAGGAAAAAGAATTATAGAAATTCTTATAATAATATCTATGATGTCTCCTGCATTTATAGGTGCTTATTCTTGGATACTATTATTAGGAAGAAACGGAGTTATTACAAGATTTTTTTCTTATATTGGTATAGATATTCCAACCATATACGGATTTGGAGGAATACTTTTAGTTTTTTCTTTGAAATTATATCCATTTATATTTATGTATGTTTATGGAGCTTTGGGTAAAATAGATAATACATTATTAGAAGCTTCTGAAAATTTAGGTGCTTCAAGTTTTATAAGAAATATAACAATAACTATACCTCTTATAACTCCTACAATACTTTCAGCAGGACTCATTGTATTTATGAATGCATTAGCTGATTTCGGTACTCCAATGCTTATAGGAGAAGGATATAGAACCATGCCAACTATGATATATTCTGAGTTTATAAGCGAAGTTGGAAGTAATGCATATTTTTCTGCTTCTATGTCTGTTATAATGGTAATAATCACAACTGTAATGTTTATTTTTCAAAAATATATTGTAAATAAAAGATCATATGCTATGAGTTCAATGAATAGTATAAAATCAAAAAATATAAAAGGAATAAAATCTATAATTATTCATAGCTTTTTATATATTTTAGTGATTGTATCTATACTGCCTCAAATTACAGTTATATACACATCTTTTTTAAAAACAAACAGATCTATTTTTATAGGTGAATTTTCACTTGAAAGCTATATATCAATATTTCATTCTCTAGCTTCATCTATAAAAAATACATATATATACGGAATAATAACAATAGTAATAATAATAATATTAGGAATGCTCACCGCCTATATAACAACAAGAAGAAAAAATATATTTACAAATATAATAGATATAATATCAATGTTTCCATATATAATACCAGGTTCCGTACTTGGTATAACATTTTTAACTGCTTTCAATAAACCTCCTATAATATTAACAGGAACTTCAATAATTATTATAATTTCATTGGTAATTAGAAGGCTTCCATATACCTTAAGATCAAGTTCAGCAATACTTTATCAGATAAATAAAAATGTAGAAGAGGCTTCTATAAGTCTTGGAGCTTCTCAGATAAAAACTTTCTTCAATATAACAGCAAAATTAATGCTTTCAGGCGTATTATCAGGAGCAATTTTAAGCTGGATAACTGTTATTAATGAATTAAGTTCTTCTATTATACTATATACCACAAAATCAAGGACTATGTCTGTAGCTATTTATCAGGAAGTTATTAGAGCTAGTTATGGAACAGCTGCTGCACTTTCTACAATACTTACTTTTACTACTATTATATCGCTTATTATATTTTTTAAGATAAGCAATAAAAAAGAAATTACTTTATAAATAATATATCATACTATATAATAAATAGACAATTTGTAAAAAATGTAGAATAATAAATATTATTTAAATAACTTATATAAATAATTTTAAAAAAGATTTAGAATTTAATATTGACAAAAACTATATATAGTATACTATACGACTTAGATTGTTTTTATTTTTTATCATATGTTTTCTTAAAAAAGCCTACCATAAATAAACCCCATTTATATTATGGTAGGTTATTTTTTTATTATCTATTTATCTTGAATAAAAACTCCTTAGCAACAAATACGCTAAATACTATAAGTATAACAGCACTTATACCAGCACTTATATATGGATTGATTCCGAATAATAATGATATTATAGCAGTTGTAACTATAGATAATATTATGATTATTATTTCAAATATAGCAAAAAGAAATATACTCTTTTTATTTATTTGTTTTTTCTCTTCTGGTTTTTTATATGGTATTGGTTTTCTCATAATTAATTTCCATGTAAGTAATTTTTAATAATTTGTATCTATATCCAAAGAAGCTCTTGATATCCAAGTATCCTCTTTTCCATTTACTTCAACTTGTAAATATCCTTCTTCTGTTATATCTTTAACCAAAGCATGTATTTCTTCATCATCTTTTTTAGCTTTTATAGTTTTACCTATCATTTTGCTATACTCTCTAAAATATTCTGATAGGCTATTATTGCTAGTATAAATATCTTCAAAATAAGAAATTAAATTTTTATAAAAATCATTCAATTCTACTTTTTTTCCAGTTTCAATATACAATGAAGTAGCTTTATCTCTTATGCTCAAATCAAAATCTTCTTTACTATGATATAAATTAACTCCTGTCCCTATAATGCATGCATTTTTATTTTCTAAAGGAGTAACCTGTATTAAAGTCCCAGATATCTTTCTGTTTTCAACTAAAACATCATTAGGCCATTTTACATGACCATCAACATTATATTTTTCTCTTAAACATTTACTCAATGCTATACCAGGCAAAAAACTTAATGCCTCTTTTTTGTATGGAGAATATACTAAAACACTAAACCATAAGCCTAAATTATTATCGGACTGCCATTTATTACCATAGCTTCCCTTTCCAGCAGTTTGTTTTAATGCTATATATACACTGCCCTCTTCTAATTTGACTCCACTATTTAAATCTTCAATCATTTTCTTATTTGTACTTTCTAATGATTCAAATAATAAAGTGTTTTTTCCGTATATTTTAGTATTTAAATTTTCTGTAAATATGTTAACTTTCATATTTTTATTATATAATTAAATAATTAATATATCAATATTATGATAACTATATTTTCGTATTTATTTATTGACTTTTATACAATATTAAAGTAGTATATTATGCAACAATACTATTAACAGTTATTAATCAATTAAAAAAAGAGGTTATAAAATGAAAAAAATACTAATATTAATAATGATTATTTCTTCAATGCTCTTTGTATCATGCGGTAATTCATCAAAAACATCTGAAACTGAAAACAAAAAAATATATGTTGGAATAGATGTTGATTTTCCTCCTTTCGGATATTTAGACAGCAATGGAAAAATAGGCGGTTTTGATTATGATATAATGAGTGAAGTTCCAAATTATCTGGTTTAAATGTTGAGTTTACTCATATGCAGTTTAATGGTCTATTACCTGCATTACAGGCAAGAAAGTTAGATGTTATAATTGCAAGTATGACTGTTACTGAAGAGAGAAAACAATTTGTTAATTTTTCTGAGCCTTATTATGTTTCTAGCCAGGTTATGCTTGTTCATAAAGATGATAATACTATAAATACTTTCGATGATTTAGTTGGAAAAAATATAGGGGTTGTTATAGGTACAACTGGGGATACTATAATGAGTGAAAAGGATGGAATTAATAATGAAAAATTTGATACTGGTGCTGCTGCTGTACTTGCTTTGAAAGAGAAAAAGATATCTGCTGTTGTATTTGATAAAGAGCCTTGTAAAAATTTTGCTAAATATAATGATGATATAAAATTAGTAGAAAGCGATGCTGTTGAAGAAAATTATGCTATTGCTTTAAGAAAAGAAGATACTGAATTTTTAGAAAAAATTAATTCAGGACTTTCTCAAATAATGACAAATGGTACTTATGAAAAATTAATAGAGAAGAATTTTCAATAAAATTATGAAAATATATGAATTAAAAAGCAGAGATAATATAATAATAGATAAGCTTTATATAATATGGGAAAAATCTGTAAGGGCTACGCATTTATTTTTAAAAGAAGATGATATTATAAATATATCCAAATATGTAAGAAAATATTTGATAGATATAAAACATTTAATAATTGCAGAAAAAGAATATGATATTATAGGATTTATGGGAATTGAAAACAAAAAATTAGAGATGCTTTTTATTGACCCTAAATTCATAAAAAAAGGCATAGGCAGAAAATTCATTGAGTATGCAATTGAAAATTATGATATTAAAGAAGTATCAGTAAATGAACAGAATATAAATGCGTATAATTTTTATAAACATATTGGATTTAAAGATTATAAAAGAGATGAGTATGATGATCTTGGAAATAATTTCCCTATTATCCACATGAAAATTTTATAAGTTAATAATAAAAAAGCCCTAATATTTTTTAATATTAGGGCTTTTATTATTACAATAAGTATTTTATTGTAATGTTACAACATAATTCCATTGAGGAACAGGATATCTTCCTGCTTTTCCAACTGATCTGCCATTAGCATCTGTAATTTCTGCTTCAGCATATAGTAAATATCTGCCTCTAGGTAAATAATTTCCGCCAGCTGAAGTTCTTCCTGCAAAGTAGAATTGTGTTTGTGCTTGTCCGTCTAATACATAGATTTTAGGCAAATAGAATACTAAATCTCTGCTTAATATATTATAATTGTTATCTACTCTTCTAGCATATACTCTTATTTTGGCATATTTACCTTCTGCAGGAGATTTTACTGCCAAAGTTATTAGTACAGGATTAGTTCTAGTAGCAACAAATCTGTCGTTATAATTTATAATAAATGAGCTTATTCTTACATTTGTAGATGTAGAATTTGTATCTATCATCATATTATCATTAGGTCTAAGTGTATTGGAACTTGTTACTAAAACAGTATTTTGAGTATTATATGTATAAGCTGAACTGCCGCCGCTTGGTTTAGGTGCAGGATTAGGTATATCTGGTACATTAATATTATTTCCAGCTTCATATAATCCGCTGTCAGAAAGATTAATGGAAGAATCTTTATTTGTTGACTGAGCAGCTGCATTAGTATCAGTTAATATTGTATTATTAGTAGCTAGAAAATCTTTTTCTTCAGGAGTTATATTGTCACCGAATATATCATCTGTAGTTAGAGTATCTTCAGGCATATTATTAGTCTCATTATTAGTAGCAAAATCTAAAATAGGTATGTTATTGCTACTTAATATACTTTTAGTAATAAAGAAACCTGCAACTAAAACTACAAGTAATATTACTATTATAATTATTGGTTTTAATTTTGCTTTCATTTCGTTAGACATAAATTCCCATCCATAAAGTAAATTATTATATTAAGTTTTCGGTAAAAATAGAAATTGTTTAATAAAAAAAATAATAATTTCTTATTATTGCTAGCGATAAACTCGCTAAAATATAGCTGACAACTAAAGTTATTAGATGCTCATTTATTGCATTAAAAAGTTAATGACATCATTAATATACAATTTTTGTTAATAATATTATAGTTTGATATGCAAAATTATATTAATCCCATAAGAAACTTTTTAATTCTTTGGATAAATTGAGTCCTGCAAGTTTTTTTATTGCTTTTATTTGGATCTGTCTAACTCTTTCTCTAGTGATATTTAATTCTTTTCCTGTATCTTCAAGAGTCTTAGCCTCTTTTCCATACAATCCGTATCTTGAAATAATAACGGTTCTCTCTTTTTCATCTAAACATTTTAATGCTTCTGTCAATGTATCTCTTAAACTATCCATAAATGCTTTTTGATGAGGAGATGGGAAATTTTTATCTTCTATGATTGTAGTCATATCATTATTATCAGAATTTTTGAAAAATGAATCTACACTTGCCGTATCCTGAGTAAATATCATTATATAAGATAATGTTTTTCTATCTATTTTCATTTCTTTTGCTATTTCATCTATTGTAGGGTCTCTTCCTAGCTGCTGAGTAAGAGCTTTGGATGTTTGTATGCTCTTCTTTATTAGTCTTGCTATATGCATAGGAAATCTTATAATATGTCTTTTACTTGATATTTCCTTTACTATACTTTGTTTTATCCACCAAACTCCGTATGTTGAAAATTTAAATCCTTTTTTATATTCAAATCTCTTTACTGCCTCTATAAGTCCTATATTGCCTTCATCTATAATATCAATGAATGGAACACCGCTATTATAATATCTTTTTGCTATGCTTATTACGAGTCTTAAATTAGATTTTACTAGCTTATGCTGTATAGAATCTATTTCTTTATCAATACTTTCTATTTTTTTTAAAGACTCTTCATCATTATTATTTTCTAATAATGCTCTTTCATCTCGGCAAACTTCAAGGCGCTGCCATAAATCAAGTTCTTCTTCTTTTGTGAGTCTTCTTATTTCGCCTATTTGCTTTAAATATACACTAACAGGCCCTTTATACTCTTGATTAATATCTTTTTTTAACAATTACTTTCCCTAAAATAAAACACATCGTATATAGGATATAAGATTTTTATAAATTGTCAAGTATATAATAAAAATTTAAATATTATAAAGGACAATCAAATATAGTAGCATTCCTAACATTTTCTAAATATTTAACAAATATATAAAAAATTATAGGATCTATTTTTACATCATACTCTAAAAAATTCTCAAACATATATCCTATTACTTCATTTACAATATTTCCTTTACCATCTTTAGCAATATTAATGTACAAACTATCATAAGAATCAATAATTTCTAATGCCTTAGCTGGAAAATATGATAAAGCAGATAAATTATTAATATCATTAGGATCATAAGTTAATATATTTTCTATATTATTATAATTCCTATTTAAAAATTGTTTATTATACATATTTGTAAATATTCCATGTCCATATCCATAATACTCATGATGAAGTCCTACAGTAGTATATGTATATTCATTCTGTGCCATACAGTACTTAAGCAAATTAAATCCTAATATAGAATGAGTATCGCCTTCATTATTACTTACAATTGGAACATTAGGTAATATATCAACAAGAGCTATATCATGCCAAAATGCTGCTCTTGCATAATATTTTATTTCATTTTGTTCTATTTTTCTAAAACCTACTTTTGATATATCTTCTATTCTATCTGCTTTGGTCAATAAATTATATTTTTTACCTATTTCATAATAATAATCATAATATTTCTTTTTATAATCAACTCTAAGTTTTGATGCTACCCCTCTTGATATCTCTTCATTATAAAAGTATAAAAATTCTACCATCATAATAAATACTCTATTACTATGACATATTACATTATCATCAGTAAATGTAGTGATATTATTATATACATCAGAATCATCATACTCTTTTTCTAACATGCTAACTATAGTACCTATAATATCTGCAAAAAGTAAATCATCTTTTTTAACATTTTGATAATTTTTCAAATCAGATATATTATTCTGCTTTATATAATTCAAATGGAATATTAAATTTAACCTTTCTATAATTCCAATATCAGTTAAAATATCCCCTATAAGTCTTGCTAATTCTACATTCACCTTATTTTGCGTTAAAAATAACTTTAATTTATCAAATGACTGTTTAAGATAATCTATTCTTTCTATATTTCTTATTGATATAAGTCTGTCAAAATGCTTATTATAATATTCATTGTTTATATTGAATTTACAGTTTTTATATAATGAATAAAAAATATTAATATCATGTATATCTGCATGCTGCTTATTCAAATCTATGATTACTTGTTTTTCTATTATATTAATTAATGATTTATCTATATAAAGTAATGATTTTTTTACATATTCTATATTTTCTATAGGAAATAAAATATTTTCTATTTTTTCATAAGGTATAAAACTTAATATATTATCTTCATTAATCATAATGATATCAAGCTTCATATTTTTTATATCATCAATATAAGTTCTTATTTGAGATAAATTTGTGAGAACATATTTTTTTAAATCTATTATCATATAGTTATCCAATAAAATTATACTATATAGCATTTAATATTAGTATTCTATATTATTTTTAATTAATTACTAGATTATTTTCTTTTTTTATTGATATTTATAAGATTTTTTGTTATATTTATGATATATCATGAGATTTACATAGAATATGGGTAGAATATTAAAAATAATAGTAATAACATTTATTTTTATTTATAAATTTTCATTTTCATATAATGGAATATTGCCAGAAAAGTCTATTAATTTTATAAATAAATATTTCAATTATAATGATATTCTTAATGTAGAAAAATTAAATGAATTATATAGAGTAATATTTAATGATGGTATTACAATATATTTTGATTCTAATGGATCTTGGCAAGAGGTAGATGGAAATTCTATTCCGATAAATATAAATTTTATTGATAAAAAAGTAATAGATACTGTGAGAAAAACTAATCCAAATTCAGCCATCATAAAAATAAAAAAAAGATGGAATATGTATGTAATTAGTTTGGATAATTATATTAATGTATTTATAGATTATGCAGGAATGCTAATAGGACAGAAAATACCCGATTAATAATGAGGTTATATGATAAAAAAAATAGCAATTTTATTTTTAATAACAGCAATTACTATATATGCTGATGATATGTATATAGCACCTAATCAGCTTCCAAATAATATAATACAGTTTATAAATAATTTTTTTCCTAATTCTTCTATAATGTATGCTGAAATGGATAGAAAAAAATATGAAATTGCATTGGATAATGGTGTTGAAATGGAATTCTTTAGAAATGGAGAATTAAAAGAAATAGATGGAAATTATACAGCATTGCCTTTTAATATACTTCCTAAATCTGTAGCGAATACTGTTTTAAAAACTTATCCAAATACAGTAATAACAAAAATTAAAAAGAAATGGAATCTATATGAAGTAAAGCTTAATAATATGATGGAGCTTTATATAGATTCAAGTAATGGACAGCTTTTAGGTCAGAAATTTGATGACTAAAAAATCTATTATATTTTAATCTTATTTGTTTTTTAATCTAAATACATTCCCCCGCCCTATAGATTTTGATGCTTTATATACATATTTTAAACTTTATTTATTTTTTAATTTATAAATAAAAGCATACCCGCCCAAGTTTTATTTAGGTTTAAAAATTTAAATAAAAAAAGGACTGCATTTTTAATACAGCCCTTCTATAATTATTTAATTATTTATTTAAGCATTAATTTACTCATTCTGCTAGCAAATAATTTAGGATCTTCAAGAGGAAGCCCTTCAAGTATGCATGCTTCATCATATAAAAGCTCGCTGTACTCTTTGAACATATCTGAAACTTTATTAGCCTGATATTCTTTTTCCATAGCTTTGAAAACCTCATGAGAAGTATTAATCTCTAATACTCTTTCAGGCTTCATTCCAAACATATTATTACCTGTTTCCGCAAGAACTTTAGCCATATTAAAGCTTATAGAATCTTCTTTATTAGATAAACATACAACACTTTCTTTAAGTCTATTAGTTTCTCTTACCTCAGCAACTTTATCAGCACCTAATACATCTTTTATAGCATTTAGTATATCTTTATTAGCTGAATCTTTATTTTCATCTTTGTTCTCAGCATCTTTATTATCAGCTTGAAGTATAGAATGAAGTTTAGTACCGTCAAACTCTCTCATCATATTAACCATAAACTCATCTACTCTATCAGTGAAATAAAGAACTTCATATCCTTTATCTTTCATACCTTCCATATGAGGAAGTTTTTCTATAGCAGATTTATCCTTAGCAGCAGCATAATATATAAACTCCTGACCTTCTTTCATTCTTGATTTATATTCTGCTAATGTTGTATATTCATCATCAGCTGTATTTGAAGATT
>CALXXQ010000123.1 GCA_944392715.1 uncultured Brachyspira sp. | reverse complement strand
CTTCATAATTTTTATAGACCTCCATATCTTCTATTTCTATTTGAATATTCCTCTATAGCTTTTTTAAAATTTTCTTTAGAAAAATCAGGCCATAGTATATCTGTAAAATATAATTCACTATAAGATGCTTGATACATTAAAAAATTACTTAATCTTGATTCTCCTGAAGTTCTTATTATAAAGTCAGGATCTGGAATATCTTTTGTGTATAAATAATTTTTTATAAAATTTTCATCTATATTTTCTATATCATTTATTTTATTATTTTTAATATCATAGCATATACTTTTTATAGCATTTTTTAATTCATCTCTAAATCCATAATTTAAAGCAAGCACCACTGTTAGTATAGGATTTTTGCATTTTTCAAGTGTTTCTTTTTCAGTTTCTTCTATTGTTTCTATAGTATCTTTTGGAAAAGCTGTAATATCTCCTATATGTTTTACTAAAATATTATTTGAAATTAATCTTTTAATTTCTTTTTTATAGAATTCTTTTAGCAATTTGAATAATGCCTTTTTTTCTTCTTCAGGCCTTTTCCAATTTTCTGTAGAGAATGCATATAATGTTAAATATTTTATATTAATTTCGCAGCATGCTTCAACTATATTAATTACATTTTCGCTTCCAGCCCTATGTCCAAGGCTTCTGCTTTTATTATGAGATTTGGCCCATCTTCCATTGCCGTCCATAATTATAGCTACATGCGAAGGTATTTTAGAATCATGGGTAATCATATAGTATCTAATTCTTTTTCTTTTGAATTAATTAAATCGTCAATCTTTTTTATATATGAATCAGTATCATTTTGTATTTTCTTTTCTTGTGATTTTGATTCATCTTCTGTTATAGATTTATCTTTCAATTCTTTTTTTATTTTATCATTTTCATCTCTTCTTATATTTCTTATAGCTATTTTAGCCTCTTCACCTCTATGTCTTACACCTTTTTTTAATTCTTCTCTTCTTTCTTTTGTAAGCTCTGGAACTACTATTCTAATATTTCCTCCGTCATTGAAAGGGTTGAATCCTAAATCAGCTTTTAATATAGCTTTTTCTATGTCGCTAACTAAGCCTTTATCAAATGGCTGTATCATTATAGTTCTAGAATCTGGAGTAGAAACGTTTCCAACTTGTTTTAGCGGTACATTACTTCCATAAGCTTCAACTTTAACACCATCCAATATAGAAGCATTTGCTCTTCCTGTTCTTATACCTTTTAAATCATTTTGTAAACTTGAAATTGCTTTTTCCATTCTATCTTTATATGATTCCTTTGACATAGATAAAACCTCTTTAAAAATATTTTATTACAATCGATTATAATTTAATATATTACTATTGTCAAGAAGCTAACTATTTTTTATTATATATTCTATATATTCAAGAGCTTTGTAAATTAATATATATTTAAGATAATTATTAAAATTATATTTAAATTTTTTTTTAAAAATTAATAAATATTGTAAAATATAGACTAATATACATCAAGTTGTTGTTTTAATAGTAAAATAAAATGATATTTTCAGTATAATATATTGAATTATTTATTTTATCTTATATAATTATATTATGTATTTATTAGAATTTAGTGAAATATCAAAAGAAGTTATTTGGGGCGGAAGTTCCCTATCTGTATTATATTCAAAACCTTTTGATAAAAATAAAACTATAGGTGAGAGTTGGGAAATTTGCGATTTGCCTAATGATAATAGTATAGTCTCTAATGGTGAGTTTAAAGGAAAATCTTTGTCTTACTTGGTAGAAAAATACGGGGAAGAATTATTAGGTAAAAATTATAAAGAAAGCTATTTTCCTCTACTTATAAAATTTATAGATGCAAATGATAAATTATCAATACAAGTTCATCCAAATGAAGAATATGCAAATAAAAAACATAATAAACATGGCAAAAATGAAATGTGGTATGTTATGGAAACATTTGGAGAAGCAAAACTCTTAATCGGATTAAAAGAAAATATTTCAAAAGAAGATTTGAAAAAAGCAATAGATAATAATCAAAATATAGAAAATATGTTTAATTATTTTGATATAAAAAAAGGAGATGCCTTTTATATACCAAGCGGATGCATACATGCCATACTTGGAAATTCTGTTATAGCTGAAATACAAACGCCAAGTGATATTACTTATAGACTTCATGATTGGAATAGAGTTGATAAAAATGGTAATTCTAGAGAACTTCATATTGAAGATGCATTTAATGTTATTAAAGATATTAATGCTTTCAATTTGAAATCTAAAAAATCTAATATAATAAAAAATGATAAATTGGAAATTAATACAGTATTTAAAAATGAATATTTTACTGCTGAAGAGTATATTATAATCAATGATTTTTCTTCAAATGTTAATAGAGACTGTTTTGAGATAATTATTGTGCTTGATGGAAAGGGAATTATAGAGTCTGATTATAATAGCATTATGCTTAATTCTGGTAAAACTATTTTAATACCTGCAGATTTAGGTATTTATAGAATAAAAAGTGATAATGTAATAAAATTATTGAGGGTAACTTTATAATATGAGTGATATTATAGAATTAAAAGATGTTCACAAGAGTTTTGGTCCGCAGAAAGTACTTAATGGTGTTAATTTAAAGGTTAACAGAGGTGAAACATTGTCAGTTATAGGCAATTCAGGATGCGGAAAAAGTGTTTTGATAAAACATTTAATGGGTTTATTGCAGCCAGACAGCGGTACAATAGTAATAGACGGGCAGGATATCAATCAAATTTCTGATAATGAGCTTACAGAAGTTAGAAAGAAGTTTGCTATGGTTTTTCAAGGCGCTGCTTTATTTGACTCTTTAAATGTATATGAAAATGTAAGTTTCGGACTTAGAAGGATTAAAAAGGATATACCAGAAGAAAGAATAAAGGTAAAAGTGGCTGAGGTTCTTGAAATGGTTGGTATGCCTAATATTCAGCATAAAATGCCTTCAGAACTTTCGGGAGGTATGAAAAAACGTGTTGGTTTGGCTAGAGCTATAGCTATGGACCCTGAAATACTTCTTTATGATGAGCCTACAACTGGTTTAGACCCTGTTATGTCAAGAGTTATAGATGATTTGATTGTAAAAATGCAGGATATTCTTAATGTTACTAGTATAGTAATTACACATGATATGACAAGTGTATTTAGAATGTCTGACAGAGTTGTTATGCTTCATAAGGGGCAGATTATAGAGGGAGGAAATCCTGATCATTTGCATGAAACTGATAATCCGCATTTGAAATTTTTCTTTATGAGCAGTATAGCAAAAAAAGGCGAAGATATAGAAAGTATTAGACCGAAGGATTAAATTTTTTTAATATAAATATATAATTTTTTAGGATAAGGAAACAGCTATGAAAAATAAAATTAAATTAGGCATATTTTTTATTATTACATTTATGATATTTATAGGTGCTATAATATTATTAGGTAAAATAAAATTGAAAGGTGATGGATACAGACTATATGTAGATTATGTATTTATCGGTGATTTGCAGGAAAATGGTAAGGTATCATATAGAGGCGGCGGAATTCAGATAGGTTTTATTGAAAAAATAAATATTAATCCTGATGGTACTATAAGAGTAACTTTATTTATTACAGATAAAAATGTTATAATTCCAGAAGGAACTAAATTTTCAATACAGACAGTTGGTTTAGGATTGGGTGAAAAGTATATAATGGCGTCTCCTCCTGCAATAACAACTACAGGTATGAGCAGTATTCCAGCTGGTACCGTAATAAAAGGGGTAGAGCCGTTTAGTATAGAAACTACATTGGGGTCTATCGGGGACATAGGTAAAGATTTTAATTTTCAGGAAATATCAACTGTAATAACAAACCTTTCTCAGACTATTAATATGATAACTGAGATTATAGGTACCAATGAAGAGAATATTACAAAGTCTATTTCTAATGTAAGTGAGACTTTATCATATGTTAATAGCATTGCTAGAGATTTATCTTTGGTTATTAATGATATAGAGGGCGGTCAAGGTACAATAGGTGCTATAATGAAAGATCCTCAAGTTCATACTAATTTTAATGAAATAGTTAATAACTTAAAAGTATTTAGTCAAAAATTAAGAGATAATCCATCAATTTTACTTTTTAGGGAAACAGAAAATAGAAAATAATATTTTTTATATTTATGGAGTGAAATATGATAGATGATATTATAACTCTGCTTACTAAGAGTTTTTCTAAGAAAAATAAGAATTTAAAATTATCAGATAAAGAGATAGAAGATAATGTTATATTAAAAGAGATAAAAGAGCTGTCAAAATCTAAGCTGAATAGATGTTTAAAATGTGCAGAACATATAGCTATAAAAGCTGGTAAATATTCTTTAAAATATTTTTCAGCTCCTAAAAAAGTTTCTAAAAAGGGAAAGACAGATTTATTTACAGAAATTGATCTAAAAAATGAAAAAATTATTAGAGAATATTTATTAAAGCATTATCCTAAATTTGGATTTTATGGGGAAGAATCCAATACAAATGATAATAAAAAATTCACTTGGATAGTTGATCCTATTGATGGAACTAGTAATTTTATACATGGTTATCCATTTTACTGTGTATCTATAGGGCTTGCTTATAAGGGTATACCTATATTAGGGGTAGTATATGCTCCTTTAACAGATACCGTTTACAAAGCTCATATAAAATCAAAGGCTTATAAGAATAATAAAGTTATTAGAGTAAGTAATAATAATAAACTTATAGACTCTATTATAATAACAGGTTTTTATTATAATGCCAGTATTGATGATGATTTTCTACATGACAGAATGGTAGATTTTGCTAATATGGTAAAAAGAACTTTGGCTTTAAGAAGAGACGGATCTGCGGCACTTGATATATGTATGGTAGCTGAAGGTGTTGCTGACGGATTTTTTGAGTATGGTCTTTCACCTTGGGATATATGTGCAGGAACTGTTATATTGAAGCAGGCGGGCGGTATGGTAACCGATATAGATATGAAAGAATATGATATTTTCTCTAAAGAACAGTATGTGGCTAGTAATAAAAAAATTCACAAAGAAATGCTTAAAGTACTTGAATAAGTTTCAAATAGATAATAAAATAAAAGCAATACTAAAAATTTAAGGATTGTTTTATGGTAGAAGGAAAAAGAGGTAAAGTAGTTCAAGTTGTAGGTTCTACCTTAGATGCTGAGTTTGAGGAAGGTCATCTTCCTGCAATATTAAATGCACTTTATATAGATAAAGAAATAGAAGGTATACAAAGACATATAGTTTGTGAGGTACAGCAGCATTTAGGCGGCGGCAGAGTAAGAGCTATAGCATTAGAATCTACAGATGGTATATCAAGAGGCGATGATATTTTTGATACAGGAAATCATATAATGGTTCCTGTTGGAAATGAAACTATAGGAAGAATATTTAATGTATTGGGTCATACTGTAGATAAGGGAGAACCTATAGTTGCCAAAGAATATAGATCTATACATGCATCTCCTCCAAAATTTGAGACTTTAGAACCTAAGCTTGAGATATTTGAAACAGGCATAAAGGTAATAGACTTATTAGCTCCTTATATTAAAGGAGGTAAAACAGGTTTATTTGGAGGTGCTGGAGTAGGTAAAACAGTTTTAATAATGGAGCTTATACATAATATTGCAAGCGAGCATGGAGGATATTCTGTATTTGCTGGAGTAGGTGAAAGAACAAGAGAGGGAAATGACTTATGGTCTGAGATGAAGGAGTCAGGAGTTATTAATAAAACTTGTCTTGTTTATGGACAGATGAATGAACCTCCTGGAGCAAGATTAAGAGTAGCTTTATCAGCTTTGACTATGGCTGAATATTTTAGAGATTCTGCAGGATTGGATGTTCTTTTATTTATAGATAATATATTCAGATTTACTCAGGCCGGAAGTGAAGTATCAGCATTGCTTGGCAGAATGCCTTCAGCAGTTGGATATCAGCCTACATTAGCTACAGAAATGGGAGCTTTGCAAGAGAGAATAACATCCACTAAAAATGGTTCTATTACTTCAATACAGGCTGTTTATGTACCTGCTGATGACTTAACAGACCCAGCTCCTGCTACAGCATTTACTCACCTTGATGCAACTACTGTATTATCAAGGGATGTTAGTGAAAAAGGTATTTATCCTGCTGTGGATCCTTTGGCTTCAACAAGCAGAATATTGGATCCTAATATACTCGGACAAGAACATTATGATGTTGCAAGAAATGTGCAGCATATATTGCAAAGATATAAAGATTTACAGGATATTATAGCTATACTTGGTGCAGATGAGCTTTCAGAAGATGATAAGTTGATAGTAGCAAGAGCTAGAAAAATAGAGCAGTTTTTAAGCCAGCCATTCTTTGTTGGGGAGCAGTTTACAGGACTTCAAGGCAGATATGTGAAATTAGAAGATACTATAAGAAGCTTTAAAGGCATATGTAATGGTGATTATGATGATTTACCAGATCAAGCATTTAGATTCGTTGGTTCCATAGAAGAGGCTGTTTCTAAAGCAAAAACTATGTCAAATTAATGGATATTGATACTAAATAAATATTAGTATTTACCGAGTATTAAAAATAGTATATAATTTTGTAGGTTGTAGAGTATGGCTTTAAAGGCGAATGAGGATATACTAAAAAGAAGACTAAAGTTTTATTTACCTGCACTTTTCGTTTTAGCAGGAATTATTTCGGTGGCTACTTTTTCTATTTTATTAAAAACAGTTTATGAATTATCAAGTACTATAATAAGTTATTTATATGTATTTATTTTTGTTTTAATTGCTGTTTTTTGTATAAGTATTTATTTTGATTGTTTAAAATTAGAAAGAGGTAAATCCATTGCTATAGGCAGATTATATGTATTGAAAGCAGGGTTAGCTGTAGTTTTAGTTGCCGTTTTTTCATATAGTATTCATATATATGCTGGTAAAATTTCTATATTTGAAATGCTGAATATAAGACTTGTAATGGTTATATTTTTAATAAGTATAGCAATGTCAATTTCGTCTGTATCTTTTAATATGTTAGTAAAACCTCTGTATAAAAAAACAGGAAAAAGAGAATATCATCTTCCTATAGCATATAGCTTTATTCCTATTTCTATGGCTACTGTAATATTTATTGTTACTTTAGTTAATGGTATGCATTATAGATCTGAAGTCATTTATGATAGAGAATATGATATAATTCAGAAAAAAGGCTATGCTAATGATTTTTTTAATAATGTATCTACTTCAGTTCAAAATTATGTGAATATATCTGAAAGTTTATTAACATATATGCGTGTTCTGTCTAGAACTAGATATGGTTTAGATAATTATGTTAATGTTTTATCTACTTTTTTAAGTACTAGATATGCTAATGATTATAATATATCTTCTTTTTCTATATTTTTTGCTGATACGGAAGATATTAATATTGCTATTAATGATC
>CALXXQ010000122.1 GCA_944392715.1 uncultured Brachyspira sp. | reverse complement strand
AGTATAACTCCTACAGCAAGTTCAGGAGGAAGTTTAAAAGCTATGGAAAGTAAAAAAGCAAGTAAAGGCATTATAGTAAATTGTGCTATTGCTCCTATTATAATGTCTTTTGGTCTTGTAAATACTACTTTAAAATCTTCTAATTTTAATGTAAGCCCCATACCAAACATTACTATCATTAGCAGATAATTAACATAACTTGTTTTTATAAAGCTTACTGTCTTTGGAAAAAATAATGATACAGCAGCTACTATTAATACTATAATAGCCATGTACTTACCAAAGAAATTACTTATTTGTTTTAATGTTTTCATTTTTTTATCCTTATTTGATTATTTATTATTTTTATTATTGCCTATTATTGAACTCTTCCAAATCAATAATAGCTTTTAATATCATTTCTTTATCAACTTTATAAGGACTTATATTTAAGTCTTTACCAGCAAGAGCTCCATCTAATGCCGTATTAAGATCTTCATCTTCTAAACTAGCTTTGCTTATCCCTATATCTTTTATACATGTTGGAAGAGACATTGATTTATTAAATTTAAAAATATCTTCCCTTGCTTCATATTGTTTATCCATAGTAAGAAGCAATAGTATTCCATATGATACTAATTCACCATGAAGCAATTTTTCTCCTATTCTTTTTACTTTTGTAAGTCCATTATACATACCATGCGCCAAAGATATATGATAATCATCTCTTACCATTACTGAAGTTAAGCCTGTAGTATATATTATATGAAGTATTACCCTGTTTAGAGCATCTGTTACTTTTTTATTTCTAAAATCATTTACAGCTTCTGAATAATATTTTAATATATCATTGGAGCAGTTTTTTATGATTTCAATACCTAGGAAATTTCTATAATTTAAATTTTCATTTCTTGTAGAGAATAATGCTTCATACTGTTTAGAAAGAGCATCTCCAATACCAGCTATAAAATAATTTTCTGGAGAATTTAATATAACATCAGTATTTATAAATGTATGCAAAGGAGGTTTTTTTTCACTGAACATTTCTCTAAAACTTCCATCATTATAATAAACAACAGAAAGACAAGTTACAGCGGCACAATTTGAAGCTAATGTAGGAAATGTAAATATAGGTTTATTTATCATATGTGCTAAAACTTTTGATGTATCTAATGATCTTCCTCCTCCTACAGCACATATCATATCTGCTTCCATTACAGCTGTTTTTTCTTTAAGTATATTAACATTTTCAAAAGTGGAATTTTCCCCATAATTAAGCATTCCTGTTATGCTTATATCTTTTGTATTATTTAATATTAACTCTATTGATGCCTGCAGAGATTTTGTGCCTGATATTATAACAGCTTTTTTTCCATAATTTTAACATATATCATATATATCTTCATAAGCATCGCTCCCTATACTGAAATTAGGTAAAAATAAATTTTCTATACTCATTTTTTAAATCCTTATATTATTATTTATAAATTTTAAATAAGTTGTTTTTTATATAAATTATAATCATTTTACTTGAGTTTAATCTCTAGTAATAATAATTTTTATTATTCTCTTGTTCTTGCCGCCATTATATTAGCAACTATTGAACCTGATATACAATGCCATACACTTCCTATAGCACCAGGTACAGCAGCAAGTGCCATATAAGCAAAATGTGTTGAAGCAAGTGATGAAGCTAATCCAGCATTTTGCATACCCACTTCTATAGATATAGTTTTGCATTTAGCTCTATTAAATTTGCATACTTTTCCCAAGAAATATCCAAGCATATAACCTAAAGTATTATGTATTATTATAACTATAACTACTAAATGACCAACCTGCATAAGTCTTTGTGAGTTTGCTGATACTACAGCAGCTACTATTGCCACAACAGCCACTACTGATATTAAAGGAAGTACATCTTTGAAATGTTCAACAAATTTATGAAAGAATTTATTTATTATAAATCCCAATACTATAGGAGCTATAACAACCTGAAGTATTGATATAAACATACTTATAGCATTAACATCTATTTTTTCACCCGCATAGAGTAGGGTAAGAAGAGGAGTTGCTAAAGGTGCAAGTATTGTTGATACGGAAGTCATACCCACAGATAAAGGAACATCACCTTTAGCTAAATAAGTTATAACATTTGATGATATTCCTCCAGGACAAGTACCAACAAGTATCACACCTATAGCAAGCTCAGGAGGCAGTCTGAATGCTAAAGAAAGTAAAAATGCAAGTAAAGGCATTATAGTAAACTGTGCTATTGCCCCTATGACTATATCTTTTGGTCTTGTGAATAATACTTTGAAATCTTCAACTTTTAATGTTATACCCATACAGAACATTGAAGTCATAAGAAGATAGTTAACATAACTAGTTTTTATAAAGCTTACAGATTTTGGAAAGAATAAAGATACTGCTGCTACTACTAATACTATAACTGACATGTATTTACCAAAGAAATTGCTTATTTGTTTTAATGTTTTCATTTTTATTATCCTTTATTATTATTTTATTTATTGTTATTTATTTCGTTGTTCTTATTTTTAATATTGTTTTCAAAAATTAATTTCTAATAATCATGTTTTCTCCTTTAAAAATTTTTATTTAAAATAAATTTAGTCTAAGCTTATATCAGCTATAAACTAAACAATTTTTATCCTGGCTTAAAAGATAGATATTCAAGCAGTCTGTAATATTAATTTTTTATAATGACTTTTAGATTAAT
>CALXXQ010000121.1 GCA_944392715.1 uncultured Brachyspira sp. | reverse complement strand
CCGCGTGGTCCTAAAGTTACCTTAACGGCATTAGCTAAAGCGTCTACACCTCTCATAAGGGCACGTCTAGCTTCTTCATCAAATAATAGCTGTTTTGCTGCCATATATTTTCTCCTTAAGTATTATTAAATTAAATTATTAGCATTATTAAACTTTTAAAATTATTTCATTTTAAAATTGTAAGAATTATACATTAAATAATAAATATTTTCAAGTATATAGTTTTAATTAGATTAAAAAAAGCATTGACATACTAGATATCAATGCTTTAAATAAAAAAACAGATAAATTATAGCAAACCTAATCTGCGTTCTTTTTTAATTTTTCTTTTCATTCTTTTGAGGGCCTTTTCTCTTTGAAGTTTTTTCTCAAGAGAAGGTTTTTTATAGAACTGTTTTTCTTTAAGATCTTGTAAAATGCCTTCATTTTCACAAGCTCTGCGAAATCTTTTAATAACGCTTTCTACTGGTTCACCTTCATTAGCAAATACTCTTACCAATTAACTCACCTGCCTTTTTAATAAAATTATTAGCGGCGAAGGGACTTGAACCCCTGACACTGCGGATATGAGCCGCATGCTCTAACCACCTGAGCCACGCCGCCAAAAAAACAAGCCTAAATATTCTTTCGGCCATTAGCGGGGGCAGGACTTGAACCTACGGCCTTTGGGTTATGAGCCCAACGAGCTACCAACTGCTCCACCCCGCGATGTAATTATTAAATATTAAAGCATTTTACATGTTTTTCTAAAAATGTCAAGTGTTTTTATACAAACTTGCTTAAAAACTCGTCTGGTTTTGTGCTTTTACCAGACTCAAATAAATTTATTATATATTTATTAATAAATATTTTTTCCTTCTTTACCTTAGTCTCTATAAATAATCCTTCCTCTCTCAATTTTGATAAAAGTCTTGCTGCCTTATCTCTCTTCCATCCGAACATATCCATTAAATCAACTATTCTCACATAAGGAGTTATAAAAACAATAGAAAATACATTAGAATCTGTCAATTTCTTGAAATTTTTATTAAGAAGTAATTTATTCTTTAATACTAATAAATTCTTATGCACAAAACTAATAGTATCTACAGCATATAAACATATACCCCTTAAAAATTTTAAATATCTTATTATAGATTCTTCATCAGATGAATCATTCATACTAGATTTAAAAAATTGATAAGGATATAATATAGGCGTATCCAATAATTTTAATTTATATGAATATATATTAAATACTACCCTGCATATTATAAAACTGTTTTGACAGTCCTTAACATATTCATAAGATATTTTTTGATATACTAATAATTTAAGTATAGGGTCCAAATCCAAATTATCTATATAATTAATATCTTCATCATAACTTTTATCAATAGTTATATCTTTACTTTCTAATAAACTAACTATCTTTGAAAATACTACAGAATTATATTCAGAATCTAAAAATTCTCTTAATATACCAAATTCTTTATGTTTAGAATGATACTCTTCCAAAATATTGTATGATATCATACCAATATCTTTATATTCATAATGATTAGCTGGATTAAGTATCAATGATAATATGCTCAAAAGATATTCAGAATTCTTTAAAGAAATACAAGACATTCTAAAATTATAATAAGCATGCCAAGTTTTTGAAAGTTCTTTTAAAATATTAACATTATCAAATATTTTTATATCAAATTTACCGCACATAATGATAATATATTATCATAAAAATGTTTATACATCAATATGATTTTTTTATATATGATAAATAATCAATGTAAAGAAATTTTAACTAATAAAAAATAATAATTATTTAATATATACTTTTTAATGATTTTAATATAAAATAAATCAAAAAATTGATAGGATATATAATAAATGGAACTTTTAGCACCTGCTGGAAATAAAGAAAAATTAGAAGTAGCATATCATTATGGAGCTGATGCTGCATATATAGGCGGAGCTTTATTTAATTTAAGACATCAAAGTAAAAACACAACTATAGATGAGCTTGCTGAATGTGCTGAGCTTGCTAAAAAATTAAATAAAAAAATATATTTAACTTTAAATGCTTTTCTTCATGAATATGATAAAGATAATTTAAAAGCATATTTAAAAGAAATACAAAATCTTGATATAGATGCATTCATAATATCTGATTTAGGAGTATTAGGAATAGTAAAAGAAACAATACCTGAAGCAACTATTCATATAAGTACTCAAGCTTCTGTTACAAATAGTTATTCTTGTAAGATGTATGAAAGTCTTGGGGCAAGCAGAATAATACTTGCAAGAGAGCTTTCTTTAGATGAGATAAAAGAAATAAGAGATAATACTGATTTAGAATTAGAAAGTTTTGTACATGGTGCGGTATGTATGTCTTATTCTGGAAGATGTCTTCTCTCAAATTTTTTAAATAATAGAGATGCAAATGGAGGAGAATGTTCTCAAGTTTGCAGATGGAATTTCAAAACTTATATAGAAGAAAAAACAAGACCTGGCGAGTTTATGGAAATAGAAGAAGGCGATAATCATTCTACTATACTCAGCAGCAAAGATTTACAAATGGCTGAATATTTGCATTTACTTCAAAAGGCAGGTATTGACTCTATAAAAATAGAAGGAAGAATGAAAAGCGTATATTATGTGGCTAATACTGTTAGAGTTTATAGAATATTATTAGACTTGCTTAATAAAATTGGTTATGACTCTTATCCTGAAGCAATAAAGAAAGAGCCTATTGCAAGCTATTTAAAAGAACTTGATACCATAAGCAGAAGAGAAAGCGATACAGGTTTTTATTTTGGAAGAGATAATATAAAACCTACACTTAAAGGATATCTTAAAGGCAGAAGACTTATGGGTATGATTGCAGATGACAGTGAAGAATATGCTAAAATCACAGTGTATAATACCATAAAAAACGGAAATGATTTAGTCTATATAGGAAAAGATTTTATTAATCATAATGATAATAGATTCAAACTATTCATAAAAACAGAAGAAAATGAATTTGTAGAAGTTGATAATATTAGAAATATAGATAATGCATATATAAAATCTGGTGCCCATAATTTCAAAAAATATGATATCATCACAGTAGAAGAAGATTAAAATTTATGGTTCTAGGAGTAGATTTCGGAAGAAAAAAAACGGGTACAGCATTTATGGATATGGATATAAAAATTCCATTTCCATGCAGGCTTATAGAAGAAAGCAATGCTAGAAAAGTAAAACGTGCTTTAATGGATATCATAGAAGAAAAAAAAATTGATACTGTTGTTTTTGGTCTTCCTTTATCCGATGAAGGAAAAGAAAGCGAATGGTGTGCTGAAATAAGACGTTTTTCTGAATTTCTATTAAAAAGCGTAAAAGTGAATATTATATTTGTTGATGAATATGGAACTTCTAAAGAGGCTGATTTTATATTAAGAGGTAAAAAGAAAAAAGTAAAAAATAAAGCTAATGATTTAATCGCTGCAACTTTAATATTAGAAAATTATTTAAATGTTCTTAATATGAATAATAAAAACCAATAATATAATTATTTACTATTTTTATTATAAAATAGTTATATATATAAATAAAATTAAATATAAAAAGGCAATAAAAAAATATGAATAAAAGTATAACTAAAAAATACATAACATTATCATCTATAATTGTAATTTTAATAATAATATTAATAGCAATAACATTTCTAAAAAATAGAGGATATTCATTACCTACAATGAAAGCTATTAATTCAAATATATCTGAAATAACTATAAAAAGAGGAGCAAATGAAACTATATCTATAAAGAATAATGATAACAAATGGATTATAAATGATAAATATAATGCTGATAATTCTTTAATAGATACTATTACAAATGCTTTAAATACTATACAGCCTATAGAAATAGTTTCAAGAGGAAATGATGATACTATATCAAAATATAAATTATCTGATGAAGAGGCATTAACTGTTTTAGCATTAGATAGTTCATCAAAAGAAGTTAGAAATATAAAATTCGGAATGAAATCAACATTTGGAAATAGTGTGTATGCAAAAATAAATAATGATAAAAATATATATTTACTTGGAAATACAGCTTCAAATCCTAAAGATATTTTTGATAAAGCAGAAAATGACCTCATAAATAAAACTATAACTAAAATAAAAAATGATGATATATCAAAAATAACTATAGAATATAATAATAATTCATATGCCTTAGAGAAAAATACTAATGATACTAATAATACCTGGATAAAAACTTGGAATAATAATACTGTAAAAGCTGATGATCTTTATACATCAATATTCTCTTTAGCTAATTTAAATGCTGACGGATTAATTACAAATGATAGCATAAGCAAAAACACATCATTGTATAAAATTAATATACAAACATCTGATAATAATGTATCATACGAAATTTTAAATAAACTTAATGATAATAATTATGAGATAGTGAATGCTAATGATAATAATAGATATTATATGAATGAAAACTCATTTAATAAATTTGAAGAGGAAATTAATTCTATTATAAAATAATATATACTTTATAATAATATTAACTTTATCTGAAGAAATAATTACATAGTAAAAGATTCGCCCAAATATACTTTACGAGCCAATGGATTATTGATTATTTCTTCAGGAGTTCCTTTTACAAGTATTTGTCCGTTTCCCATAATATAAGCTCTGTCTGTAATTCTCAATGTTTCTCTTACATTGTGATCTGTAATTAATATTCCAAGTCCTTTTTCTTTTAAAGAAGCTATGATATTTTGTATATCTATAACAGCAATTGGGTCTACTCCTGCAAATGGCTCATCTAATAATATAAATTTAGGATTAACGGTTAATGCTCTTGCTATTTCGCATCTTCTTCTCTCCCCTCCTGAAAGAGTATATCCTTTTTGTTTTCTTACATGAGTGATATTAAATTCAGCAAGAAGCATATCAGTTATATCCATTCTATCTTTAGCAGATAATGCCTTATTATATTCCAATATAGAAAGCAAATTATCCTCTACAGAAAGTTTACGGAAAATAGAAGCTTCCTGAGGCAAATAACCTATTCCCAAAGTAGCCCTTTGATGCATATGAAGCTTAGTGATATCCAAATCATTTAAATATACATTACCAGCAGTAGCAGTAACAAATCCAACTGTAATATAAAAGCTTGTTGTTTTACCAGCTCCATTAGGTCCTAAAAGCCCTACAATTTCGCCCTGCTTAACACTATAAGAAATATCGCCTATTATTTTTCTTTTGCCGTAATATTTTGTGAGATTAACAGCACGGATTTCATAAGGATTAGATTTATCATAATTGAAAAAATTCTCTGCTGTTATTTTTGGTGCAGAGGGCATATCATTTATATTATTATCTTTCTTTTTGAAAATATTTAAAAGTTTATCAATCATATACCCTCTCTCAATTTTATTTATTGTACATTTATTTCTACATCGTTTGAATGCTTTTCTGTATTTAAAGTATTCATAGATTTATCAAATGTATAAAGGTTTCTTCCCTCTAATTTTCCATTACCTAACATATTTATTTTAACAAGAATATCATTAAATAATTCCTCTTCTTCTAACTGCTCTTGTATAAACCAATCTAAGAATCTAGAAGTAATATAATCTTTATTTTCCATAGATTTACCAACTAGTTCATTTATACATGAAGTTATATATTGCTCATGCTTTACAATAGTTTCAAATAAATCTTCTACTGATTTGAAATCGCTTTGAGGAGCATGCATATCGCTTATTACAGCCTGACCTCCAACTTTATTAATGAAATCTC
This sequence comes from uncultured Brachyspira sp., assembly GCA_944392715.1. GTDB lineage: Bacteria > Spirochaetota > Brachyspiria > Brachyspirales > Brachyspiraceae > Brachyspira. The sequence goes on along the minus strand of CALXXQ010000121.1, from coordinate 564 downwards.
TAAATTTCTCAAAATGTTCTGTCTCTTCTTTATAATGTCCATATAAAAATTTACTGCATCCTTTTAATCCATTTTTATCGCACCAGCCTGCCATATTGAAATAAAGACTAGCAGAATAAAGCTCCTTATTTAATTGTCCATTTAATAATTTTATTGTATCCTCTTTTATTATAGACATAATATAACTCCTTTTAATATTTTATAACCTCTTTTATTTTATAATAGTGTAAAAAATTTATCAATTAAAAAACTTATTACATTTTTAATTATATCATATTTTTTATAATTTTCTAAAATACTGATAAATTAATAATTTTTTGTTTACATAATTTTTATTTTGATAAATTTATTATTAAAAATATACAAAAAGTATTCAAAAACTATTGCACAAAAATCAAAAGAATATATAATTCATATTCGTAATAGAAAATCGAGTTGTTTATTTGATTCCTATTGCATCCATTTTGGTAAAAATATTTTGACCTTAACCTGTAAAAAGGGGAAAAGAGGCCATACGGACAGCCAGGTCAAAAGCCGATTTGCGATTCAATCGTGTTAATTTAT
>CALXXQ010000120.1 GCA_944392715.1 uncultured Brachyspira sp. | reverse complement strand
AATGACTATGGTTGAAGCTTTTACTGGACTTTTAATAGGACATGCATACTGCAATAATTTGGTAAAAATGTACGGCGATATGGATAAAAAAAGAAATCTTTCTACATTTATGCTTGTTGTTGATCCTACTGTTTATAATGATTTAGATACTTATTTAAATACTGTGCAGTCATTTATTGATGATATAAGAAAAGAACCCGCTTTAAAAGAAGGCAAAACCATATCAATACCGGGAGAGAGAGAAGAGGCTTGTCTTTTTGATTATTTAAAAAATGGAATACCTTTATCTGAGCATGTTTATAAATATATTTTTGATAATTAAATTTTATATAATTATATTATCAACTTTTTTGATGCACACGCTCTGCGTACTTCGTCAAAGTTGCTGCCGCGAAAACGCAAGTACTAAAGCTTTATATTATATGAAATATTAATTAAATATAACTAGAAATTTATATTTTCTAAAAAGTTTTTCAAATCATTCAAATAAATATTATCAAAATCAACATAAGGTGTTAAATCAAAATCTTCAGCTTTAATATTGTTCTTAAAACAAAATTCACTCATATAGGTAAATACTTTTGATTTTTTATTAATTAGGATTATTGAATCTTCCGCTATTTATCAAATTTGATATTATATCATTTTTTGCCTCATTATTCTTTAGTATTTTATTTACATCATTAATGAAATATTGAAACTGCACATTATAGCAAAGCTTATGCATAGTATCTATATCTAAATAATTTCTTTTTTTGGCTGAAAATAATATCTCTGAATCTTCAGGATTATCATAATTTAATTTTATTATTCCTACTCCAAAAGACTGATTTAATCTTTTTATCTCTTCCATTAAATCTATATCATTTTCATCTATTTCCATAGCAACAAGCCAAGCCTCATTAGCCCAGCCTGAATTTGATAATGCCTGAAAATAATACTCAGTTAAAGTTGCGAGCGTAAGTTTTAATTTTAATTCATAAGCATAAAGCTCTGTAGTAGGTAAATTTATATGATTAAATAATTCCAAAACTGATTTATTAATATAATCTTTAAAAGTAACAGCCACTATATCAGGAGTACCCCATTTCATTTTGCCTTTCAAGTTAACATCAGTAGCATTAGCATTTATAGTTTTAGAATATATTTTCATTGAGTATAAATATTTTGTAAGAGGTATATGCAAATCTTCTTCTAGTATTTTTTTATTTGAAGTTGTATTTTCAATTATTTCTTCTGTATCTTCTTCTTCGCTTAAATTATTAATTTCATTTATCAAACCTTGATTAGAATTATTTATTTTGTCTTTTAAGAAAAATTGTCCTCTGCCAACTTTAACAAATATTGTAGTATCAGGATTAAATTTTATATCTGTATAAATTTTCGCTCCTAAACTTGCAATAGGTGTTTTACTCATTTTTCCATTTAATGTTTCAGCTATAATTTTATCATAACCTTTTTCACAAGCCTTCTCCCATATCTCATCAATTTTCATAGGAACATCGCTTTGCTCCAAAACTTTTTTAGCTGCATCATAATATGTCATAACTTACTCCTAAACTTCATTGCTGAATTATAACATAATTATATAAAAATTAAACTAATTATAATATACCTTTTTACAGCATTCATATTTGATATATACATATTTTAATGATATAATATCAAGATTCACTTAATAATATTGGAATTTTATGAATCATCTAATTACAGGACCTATGTTCGCAGGAAAATCTAAATATTTAATTAAAACTTTAGATTATCTTTTAATGGAAAATAAAGATATAAAAATATTATTCATATATCCTAAAATATCTTTCAGAGGGTATTTCTGCCGTGATAAAGATGTTTATTTGGATAAAAGAATAGATATAATAACAGAAGAAGAAATAGAAAATAATATTGGAAAATGTGCAGAAAATATTTATGATTATATTTCAAAATATGATATTATAGGAATAGATGAATTTTGTTTTTTAAATGATGCTTATCTTTTTATAGAAGTTATAAAAATATGCAGTCAAAAAAATAGCAGTATTAATTTTTGTATAGCTTCTCTTGATATGGATTATAAAAAGAATTATTGGGAAAGTGTATCAGCATTAATAGAAGAAGATTTAATAGATATACATACTAAAGTTTTTGGCAAATGCGAATGCGGAAGAAAAGCTATATATTCAAAAAGAATTGCTAAGGATATTGATAGAGTTGTAATTGGAGATGATATATACTAATGTGTATGCAGATATTGTTATGAGGGAGAAGATGAAGTAAAATTTAATTTATAATAAAAATTTATTTTAAATCCCCGCCCTATTTCCTAAATACTTAAATAAGATATTTTTTACTTTTTATTTCTTTATTACTATAATAGATTTTTTAACTGCCCGCCCTAGTGTTTTTTAAATTTGCATGTAAAAAAGCCCTCGATTAAATATTATAATCGAAGGCTTTTAATAATTATTTATAAAAAGTTAATTCTTACTTTTATTAGCTTTTGACATATTATCATAGAAATTAGGAGCAAGTATTCCAAGAACGCACATCACAATAAAACCTATTAATAATGCCGCTATAGGATTTAAAGTTATTCCGCCAACTACCACTCCAATAAATGCTGATATAGCAACTAATCCTGCATAAGGAATTTGTGTGGCAACATGCTCAAGTAAAGGACAATTACTTCCAGTAGAAGAAAGTATTGTAGTATCAGATATAGGCGAACAATGGTCACCAAATACAGCACCAGAAACCACAGAACCAACATTAATAAGAAGTACATTAAGAAGAGCATTATCAGTATATCCATTAGCAGAAGCAAGACCATTAGCAATAGGTATTACTATAGGTATAAGTATAGCAAAAGTACCCCAGCTTGTACCAGTAGAGAAAGCTATAACACATCCAAGTAAATAACCTATAGCAGGAAGTATCCAAAGAGGAAAGCCTCCTCCTTTTACAGCCTCAGAAAGAAAAGCAGCAAGTCCAAGACCTCCATCAGCAGGAGATGATTTGATAACGCTTCCTATAGACCAAGCTAATGCAAGAACTACTAATGCAGGAACCATTGATTTAATACCTTCCATAATAGAGTTTCCCGCAGAACGTACGCTTAATAATCTTCTAGCTACATAGTATATGTACATTATCATAAGAGAAATAACAGCTCCGTAAAATAAAGCCTTAGAAGCATCTGTATCTAAGAAAGCCTGACTTAATGAAACACTTGATACAGCCTGTGCAAAAGTTGTTATACCGTCATTTCCTACTAAGCCAATATATGTTGTAACAGGGAACATCACTATACATACTATAATAAGAGTAACAATAGCAATAACCATATCATACCATTTTGCAGTATCATTAGATGAAGTTTCTAAATTACCAGGACAAGCTCCGTATAAATCTTCATTAAAAAGCTTTCCATTTTGAGCATCTTCTTCGCTTCTTTTCATAGGTCCGAAATCTTTAAATACTAAAGAAATAAGAACAACAAAAGCTAAAGCTAAAAGAGGATATACAGAATATGGTATCATCTTTATAAAGAATATAAACTCACTTATATTTAAAGATTCAAAACCTTGAGAATCTCTTATATAACTCATAACTGTTACTACCCAAGTAGATATAGGCGCAAGTATACATACAGGAGCAGCAGTAGAATCCAATATATATGCAAGCTTAGCTCTTGAAATTCTATTCTGATCTGATACAGGGCGCATAACAGTACCAACTGATAAACTATTAAAATAGTCATCTATAAATATAATAAGTCCGAAAAACCAAGTAAATATTAATACACTCTTTTTGCCTTTCAAATATTTAGTAGCCCATAAACCAAATGCCTTAGTAGCACCTGTCTTTGAAAGCATACTTACAAAAGCACCAAGCAAAGCACAAAATAAAAGTATTCTTATATTCCAAGCATCGCTGCTCATCTCAGCAACTTTATCTGTGAATATTGTAATGGCAGTAAATATATTTCCATGTGCTATTATTAAAGTTCCTGATAATATACCAAGAGTAAGAGAAATAATAACTTCTTTGGTAATTAAAGCAAGTATAATAGCTAAAAGAGGCGGAATAATTCCTAACAGTCCATAATGTTCCATGATTCAACTCCTAATTATATATATATTACTAATAACATAAAAAAAGCCTCCTCATTTAGGGAGACTAAATATTATTTCAAAAACTAAAAAATTTAATACTCCCAAGTGAAGAAGCTATTTTTAAATTTTTTCAAAAAATTATTAATAAAAATACCAAATTTATTCTTACTTTTAATAGTAAAGTAATTCTATATTAAAAATATTAGTTTGTCAATAGTATTATTATCTATTATTAAACTCATAATATAAAGTGTATCTATCAATAGTATATTTATCACCATAACAAATTAATGCTATATAATATTTATTATTTAATTCAAAATTAGTATCTAATTCATTTATACCTTGCTTTATATAATTAAAATTTTCATCAAATAAAATCATATCTATATCTTTACTATATTTTAATTTAATGCTAATAGAAGAATTTATATCCGTATTATTTTCTATTTTATATAAATCTATATCAATTAAATTTGTATCTTTTATATAAGGCTTAAGAAAATCTTCTACATTTATATAATTTTTTATGAAATATCCATAAATCAATTCATTAGGATAATTAATTTTATCAATTTTCTCTATTGTATTATTAGGTTCTATTTCATTTGAAGGCAAATAATCATCTTTAAAATTCATTTTCAAAGTATAATGGCATTCCTTATTTGCATTCAAACTTAAAAAATAAGATTCATCATCAAGAATAATATCTTTAAGTTCTATAAAACCTTTATAATCTTCAATATCTTCAGTATTGATGCTAAATATTGTTCTATTACTTGAAAATATATCAAAAGAAATATTTGCTTTACTATCATAGGCAGATATAGAAAAATCCATTATAAAGCCATTTGTAGGATTTATCTGATAAAAATCAATATCATTAGCATCATCAAATTTACCATTAATTGAAATATTACAATCTATATATTGCGAATATTCTATACTATTATTAGGTTCTATCTCTTCGATTTTTAAAACCTGATTATTTGATGTATTATTATTCGAGCATGATATAAATAAAATTAAAATAAATATCAGTATATATTTCATTTTTTATTTCTTTCAATTTATTGGTTTATACAATATATATTTTTATAAAAGAATGCAAATATAAAAATTATTTGATATATATTATTTTACTTTAAAGAAAGACATAAGCTCTTCTAAATGATTAGCCTGATCTAATAACGATTTAGAAGCTGCTGTAGACTGTTCTACTAAAGAAGCATTCTGCTGAGTGATACTATCCATCTTAGATACAGCACTATTTACCTGATCTACTCCTGCTTCCTGCTCTACTGCTGTATGACTTATATCACTCATTATCTTAGAAGTCTCTTCTATCTTCATCTCTATATCTGTAAATATCTCTTGAGAATGTCTAGCCATCTCTGCAGATTTATTTATCTTATCATAAATATCTTCTATAAGAATTGTAATATCTTTAGCTGATGTCTGTGAGTTCTGTGCTAAGTTTCTTACTTCGCTTGCCACTACGGCAAAACCTCTGCCCTGCTCTCCTGCTCTAGCTGCCTCTACTGAAGCATTTAAAGCTAAGATATTAGTCTGAAAAGCAATACCCTCTATAACCTTAGTAATATCTCTGATTTTAGCACTAGCCTCATAAACTTCTTCTATCATCTTAGTAGTATCAGCTATAACACTTCCTCCCTCAACTACAGCATTTCTAGAAGATATCATTACTTCATTACCATCAACTGAATTCTGGGCTGATGACTTGATAGTAAAAGCCATCTCCTCCATAGAAGAAGCTGTTTCCTCCAAACTTGATGCTTGGTATTCTGTTCTTTTAGCTAAATCCTCACTGCCTTGATAAAGTTCATTTGCTGCATTTGATATTTCTGTAGATGATATTAATATTTCTTTTATCATGCTAGAAAATTTTGATCTCATTTCACAGAATGAATTTAATAATTCCCCTATCTCATCTTTTCTAGATTCTGTACTAGAACATAATGTTAAATTTCCTAATGAGATTTCTTTAGCTTCTTTTACTATATATTTAATAGGATTTATTGTCTTTCTTATATAGAATACAGAAAATAAAACTGATATTATTATACCAATTAAACCTATTATTATTCCGCTAAGAAACATTTTTTTAGGAGCAGAATAAATTAATGACTCTGATATTCCATCTGCAAGTGTCCATGGCATAGATGACATTTTTTTATAAAATGCTAATTTATCTATATCAAAATAACTATAGTTTATAATACCAGAATCCTGATTTTCAGGTATATTTAAATCTATTGTCTTTTTTAATTCAGAAGTAATATTATGATATACAAACTCTTTATTTTTATTGATTATAAAAATAGTATTATCCTTTGAAAAGGCATTGCCAAACTTTTCTAAACTATCTTTAATTATTAAAGACCAATCTATAAATCCTATAAAATTATTACCATAATCAAAAATTGGACATAACATAGGAAGAACATATCCATTATTAATAGTAGATTCATATATTGTATCTGATATGGTTACAGAATAATTACCTGATATAAATTTATTCCATAAATCAGGATATACATCAGATGCCTTAAGACCTGATCTATTATCATTTCCATTATATGAAGTTAATACACTTGAATCTTTTGAAAGTATATAAGCATTTGTGATATATTCATTATTATCTAAAACTTTTTTCAAAGTAAGAAAAATACTAGACTCCATCCAGCCAGCACCTTGTATATAATCTATAATTATAGGCATACTGCTATAGCTTTCCATAAGAAGTATTTGATCTTCTATAGATTTATCTATAAAGTTGCAGTATCCATTTGCTGATGATTTAACATATTCATTCACATAACTACTGATTTCTTTTGTTGATAGATTAATCAAAGACAATATTATAAAAAGACATATAATTATTGTTACAATGTTTAAAATAAGCGGTAATTTTACTGATATGCTGTTAAATTTTTTCATAAAAAATAAATCCTAAAAATATATTTTTAAAATAAAAATAGAATCATATAAAAAATTATCGTAAAAAAATATATTATTTTTATAATTAGACGATATAAGCATACTAAAAGTTCCTGATGCTTGATGCTTGATGCTTGATGCTTGATAAATAAAATCCTATACGGGACATATAATAACATAGATAAAAAATAAGTCAAATTATTTATTAGAGATATTTATCAAATCATAATAATATTTCCTGCCCTGAAAAATATCCTGAGACAATATTCGCTGAGCATTTTCGTATTTAAATATTTTAGATGTCTCGTCTATATTATTTTCTAATAATAAAGTATCATTTGTAATTCTGTAGTATTTATGGTATGTGCTTATAAAACCGTCAATTTCTTCTTTATAAAGTAAAGATATAATGCTGTTTTTATAATTAGTAACTCCAGCATTTAAAGCTATAAACATAGGTATATTCTCCGGTACAAAATTATTTGGTGCTTTATACGCTCCATTAGTACCGTCCCAAATGAGTATTGGAGTAGGTGCATTATCATTTAAAAAGCTCATTTTTATATCATTATCTATAGAAGAGTTTTCAATTATCCCTCTAAGATATGGATATAAATGATCATGCTTAAAAATAATAAGGGCATTAGGATAATATTTAAGTATAGTATCTCTAGTCTTTATAACCTCAATAGCAGCCATCACAGAATTATCCATTGTTTCTGTAATTTTCAATTTATCGTTATTAGAAAAATAATTCATAAACTGATTATTATTAGCTAATATATTAAAATCATTACTAATATGCCCTCCTGTATGGCCTAAAATAGTAAAACCATATACAAATATTGGACTATTAAAATTCCTTATATTAGTTTGTAAATAATTATATATATTTGTAACTCCCAAATCAAAAACTATTTTATCAAAGTATATAGAAGGCAAAATGTATTTAAATTATATGTATTGCCAGATTCTTCAAGGGCTATAGCTGTATATCCTAATTTCTGTAATAAATAAGTCAAAGTATATTTATTTTTTGTATTTTGAATTTTAGGAGTTAATGGACTTGAAGCAGTTAATCCTGCAAGTCTGGCATTAAAACTTCCTCCGCCATCATTTGGGGATATTTTTCTTGAATTATCAGCCCATTGTCTGTATTCTTTAGGGAAAGGATCTTTTTCAAATAAATTAGTAAAATGTGAATAATCATAAAAAGATTCTAAAAATATTAAAAACACATCTCTTTTATTATCTGTACTGCTTTCAAGAATCAAATTAGAATAATCTCTTTTTTCTTCAAAACTTTTAAGAATATTAAAGGCATTTAATACATCTTCTTTTGAGTGTTTTATATTTGTAATCCTATCATAATTTATTCTATAGTTAATAGTATCTATTATACCGTTTCTATTACTAAAAAATAAAAAATCAACTTTCCATATCTCTAAATTTGTCTTTCTAAAAAATATTGCAAATATAAAAATTAAAATACTTGCTGTCATTATTATAGATGTACTTCTTTTCATTTTTATTAAATTATAAACGAATAATGATACTAATAAAATCAGTATGAAAAAATATATTATAGTTGCTGCTATAGTTATAATCTTCATTTTCAATGATAGCACTGCTAATAGTGACGGATATAGGTATGGAATATCTGTAAATAAAAGTATCTTATTCTGAAATGTTAATCCTAAAGGTTGTATTATAAAAAAGAAAATATATTAATTATTTCAAATAATAGCGTATACAATAATTTCTTATTAAGAAGATTAAAAGCTATCATTAAAAATATATATGATAAAAGCACATCGGCATAATTATATTTAATTTTTAAAATATTAAATTTTACTAATATATTAGGTATTATGAAATAAACAGCGGTATTTGTTAAAAGGAATAAAATATAAAATTTGTAATTTTTAATTATATTAGGTATTATATACAGATATATAATAGGAAATATTAAAAGAAATATTACAGATAAAAATATAATATTTTTCTTTAATTTCAGCTTGTATTTTATATTTATTTTTTCATCGTAATTTAAATTTTTATTTATAATGATAGTTCCAAAAGGAGAACCTCCTATATAATCATCTGATATATATTTAAAATTATCATTCTCCAAATTTGGATATACACCGTATATATCACTGTTTCTGAATATACTGCTGTAATAATTAATTCTGCATGCATAATAATTATCTAAAATTTTATTAAATCCTGTTAAATATCCTGTTCTTTCAATGCTGCCTAAAATAGATAAAGATATTAAAGATGAAACTACAGCCAGTATTACAATTAAATATACTAAAAAAAATTTCTTTTTTTGTAATACACTACTTTTAAACTTATCAAATAGAGCTGTCATTTATAACTCCAAGTTTAAAAGTGAATAATAAATTTTTATAGAAAATAAAATTTGAAAAAAAATTGCAATAGGTATAGAAAGGTTTAAGAATGTAAAACTTTTATGCTTGATGCTTGATGCTTGATGCTTGATGCTTGATGCTTGATGCTTGATGCTTGATGCTTGATGCTTGATGCTTGATGCTTGATGCTTGATGCTTGATGCTTGATGCTTGATGCTTGATGCT
>CALXXQ010000119.1 GCA_944392715.1 uncultured Brachyspira sp. | reverse complement strand
TTCCATTAATTAGTCTATTTAAAGTATCTTTATTTATATTTGTGATTATTTTTTCCATTACTTTAGCACTGTCTGCAGATTTCTGCTGCATTAATACTAAATCAACAGGAGATGAACTTGTATTGTTAAATTTAGAACCAGCTGCAGCCATTATTATATTTCCATATACATCACTTGCACCAGCATCTTCTATTTTAGCACCCTTAGATACAAAATAATCTACTAAAGCAGGATTAAGTGATAAAACAGCATTATAAAGTACTGTAGTACCATCAGCACTTTTATAATTAATATCTGCTCCATTATCTATTAAATAACGAACTATACTCTCATCACTGTTTTCAATAGCATAACTTAAAAGTGAAGGCTCTCTTTTTAAATCAAATGAATTATCCAAAAGAAGTTTTATCATAGTTTTATTAGTTTGAGAAACAGCATAATACATAGGATATCTTTCTACATTATTACCTGTATAAGAACCATATACATTAGCTTTCCCTTCTTTTATGAGAAGTTCAGCCATCTTTGTATTATTGTTACTTATAGCTAAAATTAAAGGAGTAATTCCTGAATCATTAGCTATTTCTGTATCAGCTTTATTTTCTATCAAAAATTCTACAGCTTTAATATTATTATTCTGCACAGCATGAAATAATGGGCTTTGATTATCACCATCTGTATCATTAACATCAGCACCATTATTATTAACCATTTCTTTTACAATTCTATCACCATATTTTTTCTTATATATTTCCTCACTGTATATTTCATGATTTCTAACCATTTTATCCATATCAGATTTACCCTTTATAAATAAGAACAAACCTACAAGTATCCCAGCCCCCACAAGAAGTACAAATACAATAGCACAAGCCACTACAGCTACTTTGAATATGTATTTTTTATTTTCTTCTGCTTCTTTAATTTTATTGATTTTTTGAACGCTGCTATTAGCAGAACTGCTTATATTATTATTAACTTCGCTATTATTAATTTCATTATTACTATTAACTTCATTATTGTTATTTAAATTGCTATTATTATCTAAATTTTCCATAAAACAAACCATCCCAATATATTAATTTGCAAGTATAATAACATATTTTAAATTAAATTAAAAGTATCTGATATAAAATAAATATACTACCCTATTGTAAAACAAAACTTCTAGTTTCTATATAAGGAGTCTCATCAGCAATATAGGATTCTATAACAATAATATAATTTCCTCTAGGAAGAGATGCTAATTCTTCTTTAGGTATAGTAAGTTTAAATACTTCATTTTCTAAAACGGCATTATACTCCCTTTCTCCTCCATTTTGTAATTGAAGCAAAACTTTTACTGTTGTATTAGGATCAGGCATCTCTAAAGCATTATCAGGATAGTTATATGAAGAAACATAAATATCTATATTCATATTATTATTTCTATTTACTATAGTAGGCATTTCAATATCTTCTATTCTGCTCATTTTTGTAGATAATTTATCTATCCAATAATCAGCAGTATAGCTATAATCTTTGAAAGCAGTTAATTCTATATAATTAGCCTTTGAATCTATTCTTGATATAAAGAAAGGTCCATTTGATATATAAGCATGTCCGTATTTATCTATAAAATCAATAGCAGCCTGATATCTCTTAACAGCTTCTTCTTTTGTTATAAAATCTTCTATTCCAGCAGGTATATACTTAGAATCACGCATTTCTATTAATTTTTCTTTTATATCAGATACACATGTAGGATTTTTTACATCTATAGAAGTTAAAGACTGATCCTGAGAAATAGTATAAACATTTCCAGATTTAGAACCTTCAATAACCATTTTCATTATAGCTTCATTTATCTCAAAAGGTATAACAGTATTTCTATTAGGATTACCTATTTTAGGACTAACTGCCGCAATAGCAATTTGTCTGTCCATATCCATAGGCCAATAATAATTGCCGTATAAAGTAAAACTTCCATCTTCATTTATAACACTTCCTACAGCTCCGTCCATAGCAGAAAGATATCTTCCAGCCATAGCAGAATCATAATATTTATCATTTTCATTAGTTTTTGTTATTATATTGGCAATAAATACGCTTCCATACATCAAATCAACCAAAGATGAATCTATGCCATGATGCCATTTAAAACTTCTAGGCTTAAAATCGCATTTTACATATGCTGTAATATTATCTGATTTTGTATAAACTAATTCTCCTTTATCATTAACTTTAACTGTTAATCCCTCTTCCCATTTCTGAGTATAAGGATTATACATTGTTGCATTCTGAGGAACTTTCACAGTACCAATAGGTATTCCATTATTTCCAGCTCTTACGCCTATTTCCAAACTATTAGTATCAGCTTCTCCAAGTATAAATACTGTTTTAGCAGTAGAAGGAGATTCAAATGTAGCACCTGCATCAGAACAAGGCCCTATCATTATAGCAGAATAAGCATCAGAAAAACCTCCGACACCTACAGGATCCCAAGGGCTTATAAATAATGAACCTTGTGCAGAATGCTGAAGAACTCTTAATACTTTTTCTCCATTTCTGTTTGGTTTTATATCAGCACTTCTTATAGACCAATCATTAATGCCGTCCCCTACTCCGTAAAGCATTCTTCTATTAAATCTTTCTTTATTTGCAACAAAAAACTGAGTTTGAGAGTTTAAATATATTCTAATAGCATCCTCAAGACCTATTTCCTGCAAACGCATATTACCATTCCAATATTCATCAGCAGTTAAAAACCAGCCATTTGAATTTTTATCGCTTATTCTTGAAGCTTCTCCATTATCATAATTCCAAAACTCTGCAATATTTGCCCCTGGCATATAATTACCTTCTCTTACATACATCTGTCTTAATGTAACATCCCACCAAGCACGTGTAGCACCTGCTCCCCAAGCTTCTGTTATAATATTCCATTCATAATCTTTTGGGTCTGAACCATACACAACCTGAGTAGATTTATTTCTGTCATATAATAATTTTTCTACTTTTATACCTGTTTTTTCTATCAAATCAGATACAGCATTACCAGCAGGAAGTCTTCCTGTAGGGTCATCTACCCTTATAACAAATTTAATAGTTACTATTTCTCCATTATATTTCCACCATCCATTTTCCTTTTTTAATTTTCCTCTATTTTCTGGTAAATTGGCAGCTTTTTCCATTGCTTTATTTATATCATTAATAGCCTTTTCCTGATTTCCATTTTCCGTCATGCCCATTTTTGAAGGTATAAGATTATATCTATAAGTGCCAGGCTGTCCAGGTGTTGCCTGAGTAAATGAAGGCTGTCCTGCCCCTCTTAATATTTCATCTACAAGCTTTTTTCTATCAATTAAAAAATTCATAGCAAATCTTATTTCTTTTATAGCTAAAGGATTAAAATAAGTTTTACCGTCTCTAGTTGTAACAGTATAAGGAGCTTTATTAGGTACAGGATTAAATAATAAAGACCAAGAACCAGAAGGAACTGCATATGTATCTAATTTTTCTAAATCATTTTCACTTAATGATAAATAAGTTCCTCCGTCTATTCCGCTTGCCATTAAATCAGCTCTGCCGTCTGCAACATCTTTAATAGCTATTGTCATATCTGTTCTTACTTCATATATTATTTTATCTATTAATGCCCCGCCTCTGTCTATTTCTTTCTGTTCAATTTCTTCCTGACTATTAGAACATGATAATAATATCATTAAAGATATTAAAAAAAAGAGATTATATTTATTTAATAATTTCATTTACAGCCTCATATATTATACTAATAATTACAACTTAACATAATATATAATAATAGCATAAATAATAAATGTCAATAAAATAATAATAAAAAAGCCCGCATAACAATTTTTATGCAAAATAAAAGCGATACATAATTTTTATGCATCGCTTAATAAACTTAATAAAATCAATAATTTAAGTGATTATTGATTAAATACATTATCGTTCATATATTTTATTTGCACATATTTATTAATATTCACCTGACCTGAAATAGCCTTTGTATAAATAAATATATTCTGCTGTGCTCTATATAATCCGCTAGCACTTCCATCAGCATACATTCTTTTTATATCAGCACCTGAAAACCACTCTGCTGTATCTTTTTCCAAAGCAACATCATCAACATTTTCATTATTAAATCTTGAAACTATTTCAATAGCCTCATCAATATTTGCTGACCTATAATCCATAGCTTTAAGTATAGCTCTTGAAAATCTATTAACTATATCATTATTATTATTCATATATTCAGGAGTTACTATCCAACTGCTTGGAAAAGCACCATCATCAGAATAATCCATAATTGTAGCAATAGACTGTACTTCATCACCAAGCATATTCAATATTTCAAAAGTATAAGGAGCATGCACCGATACAGCATCAATTGTTTTATCATTCATGGCAGTTACTATATTGTTTCCTCCCATATCTATAACATTTAAATCTTCTCTATTAATTCCAACTTTATTTAATGCTAAATCTAATAAAATTTCCGAAGAAGTTCCAAATATAGTAGCTACTTTCTTACCAGGTAAATCTGCAATTCTATTAATACCAGAAGATTTTCTAACTATAATTTGTTCAGATTTACTTAATCCATTAGGAAATAATACATTAACTTTTCCTTGAATAGCAAGAGAATGCGCCCCATGTCCTATATAGGCAAAATGTATATTTCCTGTTAACATGGAATTAACTTCAGAAGGTCCATCCAAAAATTTTACTAATGTAACATCCAAATTTTCATCGGTAAAATAACCTTTCTCCTGAGCTATAGCAACAGAAGAAGTACCTGAAAAATCAGGCATATAAGCAACTCTTATACTATTTACCTTAACTTCATCAACTTTCTTTTGACAAGATACTGAAAATATTATTATTGATAAAAATAATAAAATAATTTTTAATTTATCCATCTATTTTTTTATCCTTTGAATAAAATAATTTTTATTATAATCGGTATTATAAATACAAATCTATATATTAAAAATAGATTTATGAACATTATAAAATAATTAATAATTTTTTATATCAAGTTAACATACTTCATAAATTTATGATTTAAACTTTCGATAATAATTCAACAGATAAATTTTATGGGGTTTATTTATGAATATGCATAATGATTATGTATTTAATAAAAATAAAATATATGTTCTATTGGAAGAGTTTAGTGATTATTTACAAACTTTAAATTTTGCAGCTCATACTATCAATAGCTATAATAAAGATTTGAAAGAGTATTTCCAATTTTTAGAAGATAAAAATATTTTATTAGATGATTCTGATCATTATACAGTTAGAGATTATTTAACTTTTTTAAAAAATAAATCTTTAACTAATTCTACTATGTCAAGACATTTATCTTCAATAAAAAAATTCTATAAATATTTAATCAGAAACGGATATTCTGATAAGACTAGAATAGTAGATATGAAAAGCCCTAAAAGAGAAGAGCATATAGCTAAATTTTTATCTATAGAAGATATAGATAGTATATTAGCAATAGATGATGAAGGGGATTTTACACTTATTAGAGATAAAATGATGGCATTATTTATGTATGCAATAGGACTAAGAGTATCTGAACTTGCATCATTAAAACTTAGTATGATAAAAAAAGGCTCAGAAACCCTAAGAATATGCGGAAAAGGTTCTAAAGTAAGAGATATACCTATACTTCCAATAATATATGACAATTGGGATATATATATGGAAAAAAGGAGAATAATTCAAAAAGAATACTCTGAAAATAATGATTATTTATTTATAAATAGATTCGGAAAACCTATAAGTGATAGAAGCATAAGAACATCTATGAAGCGTTTAATAAGAAATGCCAATATATCTATAGATTTTTCCCCCCATACATTAAGGCATACATTTGCCACTCATCTTCTTAATAATGATGCTGAAATAAGAGGTGTTCAGGAACTATTAGGACATGAAACTATAGCAACAACACAAAGATATACTCATGTTACAAACTCAAGATTATTTGAAGTATATAATAAATTTCATCCTCATTCTAATAATTAAAAGTAATAGAACTAAAAATTAATTAGACTTTTTTGTTTTCTTTATACTTCTAAGATGCAAATAAACTGTATGATGTGAAATATTTAAATAATTTGAAACTAATTGAACAGCTTCTTTAAATTCAAATATTCCCTGACTGAATAGCTTTTTAATTATAGTTTTATTATATACAGAAGGTCCAACCTCATCCTTGTCCACACTGCTTATCACTTTCTTAATAGTATCTAAAATAATATCCTCTGACTTACTGTTTTTATTATCTTTAATATCATTATTCATACTTTCTGGTATAAATATTTTTAAAGTATTAATCAAAGAAATATCAAAATACCAGCTTATCACTATCATTGCTATTGGAATTTCATCAGCATTTCTTATAATAGAATAATTTATTTTTTGGCACTCTCCAATAACAGATTCAATAAAATTGTTTTTATATGATAAACCATTATTTAGAAGTTCATTTAATATATTTTTATCTTTATCTGAAATAATATCGCCGATTTTTCTGTTTTGTAAATACTCATTGACAATAAAAAATATGGAGCTTTCTTCATTTTCAAAGGAATATATTACTATCTCTACATTTTCACCTAAATATTTACCCAAAGACTCGGAAAGATTTTTATAACTATTAAGTATATTAAAATCTTCTTTGGTATATTTATAATTATGCATTTTTTCTCCACTTTTCCAATAATAAGACTACCTTTTTATAATATAATAATTTTTTTCTATTTTCCAAATTTTTTTAATTAAAATATTTATTTTATTATTATTATGTATATAATGCTAATATATAATAATAATATTAATAGTGTGGGTAATTCTATGGAAATAAATTTAGATAATTATATTCAAATACCATTAGAAAAATTAAAATCTTATAAAGAAGTAATATCTAAAGATAAAATAGAAATAATTTATAAAAATGAAAATGGAATAATTAATATTATACCAAGCAGTAAAATAGATTTCATATTTAATGATAATATAAAAGATAATCCTTTATTCAAAGAATCTCAATATTATATATATAAATCTTATTTGGATATGCTTGATTTTTTTACAAACCCAAATGAACTTAATAATAAAGATTATTTTTATTCAATTTTTACAAACTGTAAAGATCCTATAAAAAAAATAAACGATATTCAAGAAAAAATGCTTGAAGAAATTCTAGCTATGACTTTATATCAAAGAATAGAAAATATTAAAAATTTGATAACAGAATTAGAAGCTGAAGAAAATAAAGAAAAGTTCACTTGTAAAGCTGCAAAAATCATGGGTGAAATATTAATAAAATTGGGACTTATGCAGAGAATAAATGTTATAAGCAATATTACAGAAAATTCTGAAAATAATAATCAGCTTTATAATTCAAAAAAATATAATATCAATTATGAGGAATTAATAAAAAGTGTTGCTGAAAGTGCTTTTATATTAGTAAATAAAAAGTATGAAAAAACTGATATGCTTGATGATACTATCGGATTTACAGGATATAACATAATAGACCATAGCAATAGATTATTCATACATATTATAGAGTTTATGATATTTTATAATAAAAATATTAATATGGGAATGCTTTCTAAAATAAGGGCTAGATGGAAAAATGAATATATGTCATATTATATAAAAATTTCTAAAAAATATAAATTTATAAAAGATACATCAAAAATAGATAATATATTTAAATTAGGGATAAGACAATTTGATTATATTGAAATTGTAAATATGGCAACAGCAGCCCTTCTTCATGATATTACATTAACAGAAATAGTAAATTATCTTCCTACAGAAAATAATCTTAATAATGAAATATATTCTCATTCTATAAAATCATATAATTATTTAAAATATTCAATATCACATAATCAGGATATTAATTTAGCAGTAGGGCTTCATCATGAATATTACGGATATGGATACGGACTTGGTATAACTTTATGCGAAGCTATGAGGGCTAAAAGACCTAATTTTGAATATCAATATTTAATAAGCTTTGATTCTAAAGATATATTTAATTTCACTGCTTCAGTATTCTATCCTGTAAAAATTTTAGAAATATTAGATTTATATGATTTTCTAAAATATAAGCATGACATTTGTCTAAATAAAATCAATACAAATGAAGAGATAATAGAATATATGTATAATAATTTTTTAAAAGATGAAGTAAAAATTGATTATATAATATTTTCTATTTTTAAAAAATATTTATTAAATTCAAAAAAACATTGATTAAAAAGGATACAGTCTATGAAAATTTTTAAAACTTTATCAACAATTCTAAGTATTATTTTTATAATTTCTTGTTCTGGAAATAATACAGGCACAAAAGAAGCCAATACAAATAATACTTCTGAAAGTGTATTAGATTATTTGCAAGTTGATTCTCCTAATTCATTTGCCCCATTAGGAATAGGAATAACAGTTGCACCTCCTGAACATGGTCAAAACGGAAAATATTTTATAGTTAATAAAAATATAGCAGAATCTACATTTGATTATATGAATAATGAATACATATATAGAGCTTCAAAAGACAGTAATGCACTATTATCTCTTTATGGAGATTATACTAATAACAATGAAAAAAATTTTATAGAAGATGAATATAAAATTAATGTAGAATACAATATAACTCCTTCAAATGAGAAATTTGCATCATGGAAAGTAGATGATATATACTATGTACTATATACAAAATCAGAAGATGATAAGGATTTGACTAATTTATCATCTTTGTATATAAAATCAATACACTGGTATAAAAATAAATAATTTGTTAAAAAATAAAAGGGCTTATTTTAAGCCCTTTATTTTTAAACTATAATAAGCATAAATAAATATTAACTAAGTAATACAATATTAATCTGAGGATTAAAATCATAATGCTGTTCTATCTTCTTTCTTGTATCCTCTATTAAATTAATAACATCTTCAGCTTTGCATTTATCTTTATTCATATCATCATATAAAAATTCATTAATAATATAATTAGGAAATCTTTTATGCCATATCATAGCACCAAATCTCATATCAAGTCCCCCTACTCTCTCTACCATTTCATAAGCCTTAACATCATAAAAATCTTCAAATACAGGACCTATACTAACATCTGTAGGAACAACAGAGCCCCTTATATATCTAAACCAATCTATTCTATTATCAATGCTCTCAGGAGTATCCTTTTCTAATACCAGTACAGATGATAATATAATGATAAATCTTCTCTCTTTATCAGTCAAAGCTAAATATTCATCTTTAGTAAGCTCCATAACTGTACAATCCTGCTTATTAAATAAAGTTATAGATTTAACAAAATTAAGCAAAGATATTCCAAAAGATTCAAACTTATCGTATATAGCAGCCCCTATCCTTGTATTAACTAAAGCTACAAATTCCAATCCTGAAAAATTTCTGATTCTAGCCTCATGTGAAAGCCTCTCTAAAATCGCTGAACTATTAGATTTTAAAACCCCATCTTCTAAAAATTCAAAAGCTTCAAACTCTCCCTCTAATGACACTATTATTCCTCTATATCCATTATCAGAAACTATAACCTTACTAGTATCACCCATAACAAAATAATCAATAACATTATTGTATAAAAAATTAGCAAGTTCTAAAAATTCAGATATTTTCTTTACAACTATATACAAATCAATATTTCCGCCGACATTAAATCTGCTGAACTTACTAAACGGATGATTCATATAATATTCTATATTTTTTTCTTTGAGAAATACCTCAACTATTTTGTAATTGTCTTGCATAGTCATTACTAATCCTTACTATATTGCCAGCCCCCAAAGTTAATATTATATCTCCATCTTTTTTTATATTATCAAGTTCAGGCAATACTTCTTCTATATTTTTTATATATCTAACATTATTATTTTGTTTTTTTACTATATTACATATAACTTCTCCGCTTATCCCCGCAATAGGTGCTTCTCCTGCCGCATAAATATCAGTTATAATAACTTCATCAGCATCATTAAATGCATATTCAAAATCATTAAGAAGAAGTTCAGTTCTGCTGTATCTATGAGGCTGAAATACCGCTATTATTCTCCTATTTTTATAAGCATTTCTTACAGATGAAAGTGTTGCTTTTATTTCTGTAGGATGATGAGCATAGTCATCAAATAATGTTATCTCTTTATCATAAAGTTTATTTAATCTTCTTCCAACACCTTCAAAAGTTTTTAATCCCTCTTTTATTACAGGAACTTCTATGCCTAAATGAATTGCAACTCCTATTGAAGCTAATGAATTTAATATATTATGAATACCTATAAGAGGAATAGAAAACTCACCCAAACATTCTTTATTATGATAAGCTATAAAATAAGTTATAGGAGCTTCAACTCTAATAGAATCTTTATCAACATAAAAATCATATTCCTTACTAAATCCATATGAATAATATTTTTTATTTGCACTTTTTGATAAATCTCTTACAACATCATCTTCAAAGCATAAAAAAGAACATCCATAAAAAGGAACTTTATTAATAAACTCTAAAAATGCCACTCTTAAAGCTTCTACATTTCCATAATAATCCAAATGGTCATTATCAATATTAGTAACTATATTTATAACAGGAGAAAGTCTTAAAAAACTGCCATCACTTTCATCTGCCTCACATACCATATATTCACTACTTAAATCATTACAAGCAGCATTGCTTTTCAAATTAAAATGATTTCCCCCTATTATACAAACAGGATTAAGTCCTGCATGCATCATTATTTGAGTGATAAGAGAGGTAGTGGTAGTTTTACCATGAGAGCCTGATATTGCTATACCGTATCTTAAACGCATAAGCTCTGCAAGCATTTCTCCTCTTGATATAACTGTTATCTTTTTTGACTTAGCCTCAATTATCTCTTCATTAGTAGGACTTATAGCTGACGAAGTTACAACTGCTGTAACATCATCTTCTATATTCTGAGCTTTATGTCCATAATATACTTTTATTCCTGAAGACTCTAAAGATTCTGTTTTTGCTGTTTTAGCCAAATCGCTTCCTGTTATAGTAAAACCTATAGCATTTAATACACTAGCTATAGCACTCATTCCAATTCCGCCTATTCCTATAAAATGTATTTTTTCTTTTCTATTTGTAAACATTATCTTCCCCAATTATTAATTTTTATTAGTATAACAACAATTATTATTTTTTTACTAGAATTCCCATCATATCATCTACTATAGAAGATACAGCTCTAGCACTCCAATTATTTTTAATATTTTCTCTCATTTTTTCCAATCTTTCATCATTATTCAAATTGTTTATAACAATACTTTCCAATTTTTCTTTATCCAAATCTGATTCCTCAATTAAATAAGCCATATCCTTATTAAGTAAATCTAAAGCATTGAAATATTGATGATTATCAGCAGCATAAGGAAAAGGCACAAGTAAAGAAGGTACATTAACAGCTAATATCTCACTGATAGAACTGCTTCCAGCTCTTGATATAACAAAATCAGCAGCATGAAGTAAATTAGCCATATCTTTATAATAGCTATGTACAAAAACATTTTCAAATTTTGCACTATTAACTTTTGCTATGATATCACTAGCCCATTTAGTACCAGCAAGCCATATTATACGAAGATTATTTACTTTCTCCTTTATATCTTTTATGCATTCAAAGAATAATTCATTCAATTTCAAAGCACCCTGAGAACCTCCCATAACAACCAAGAGTTTATCATCTTCTTTTAATTTCATTACAGTTCTTGCACTTTCTCTATGAACTACAAAAAAGTCATTTCTTACAGGGTTTCCAAAAACTTTACCATTAGGCATGAACTCTAAAGTTTTTGAAAATGTTAAATATGCTCTTTTAGCATTTTTATAAAATATTCTATTAACTTTACCAGGTATAGAATTCTGTTCGCATAAAAATATAGGTATATTTCTGGATTTAGCAGCATAAAGCATAGGAAATGATACAAATCCTCCCATTCCTATTACACAGTCAGGCTTATGTCTGTTTATTATGCTATTAGCTTTCATTAAAGCAGGTATAAATTTTAATATAAATATTATTTTTTTAAAAAAATTTCCTGGAGAATTAATATTGATAGTATTAAAATCATAATTACTTGGTATAAGAGGATAATCTTTTTGAGCCACAACAAGTCTAGGTTTATGACCCTGTTTTTTCACATAATCATATATAGAAATAGCAGGTGTTATATGTCCTGCAGTTCCACCTCCGCATAAAATTATATTCATTGTTCTCTCCTTTGAGTTATTTTTAATAAAATACCTACCATTATCATATTTACAACCAAAGCATTTCTTCCATAACTAATAATAGGAAGAGTCATACCTGTGGTAGGAAGCATGAGTGTAGCCACCATTATATTTAAATATGCCTGCACACTAATAAACATAGTGATAGCAAATGAAAGATTTTTCAAAAATAAATCATTAGTCCGCGATGATATTATAAATCCTCTAATAGTAAAAGATAAAAATAAAAGAAGTATAATTAAATTTCCAATTAAACCATATCTTTGAGATACTGAAGCATATATAAAATCTGTTAATGCTGCAGGCAAATGAGTACTTACATCTTTTATATTTTCATCTGGAATACCAGTAATTCCTCCATAATTAAATGCCAATTTAGCCCTTCTAATTTGATAAACCTCTTCCTCAGGCTGATTTTGCGGATCTAAATATGATACAACCCTGCTTTTCATATAAGGAGTATTAAATATAAATAGAATAAAGAGAATAGAAAGCAAAATACCAGAAAGAAATATTGATCTAAATGGTATACCTCCATAAAAAAATATTGCAAAACCAACTATGGAAAATAGAAGTGCTGTACCAGAATCAGGCTCTATTAATATAAGACCTGATACCACAACTAAAATTGATAATGGAGGAAATAATCCCTTTTTTATATCAATTAATTTCTCTCCCTTCTTACTTAAAACGCTTGCAAAATATATACTGCATGTTATTTTTGCTATTTCTGAAGGCTGTATGGTAATTCCAAAAGGAAGAAGAAGCCATCTTTTTGCATAGCTTCCCGCAACAGTTATACCGAAAAAATATACCCAAACAAGAAGTATCAAAGTAAATAACAAAATAAAAGGAACCATTCTATCTAAAAATGAAAAAAAATCAGGAACTATTATCATAACTACTGTTAATGCTAACATAAATGATAGTAGCTTTAAATGATTATTAAAATATGCTGTATTAGGTTCATGTATAGTTTGTGCTCCATATATTGAGACAAGCCCCGCTACAAGCAATGCTATATATATTATAGATAAATATTTATCTGGCAGTAATTTTCTATTTAACATAAACACCTTTATTTATTATAGTATCTTATAAGCTAATGACATTTTTAATTCTATAAATGTCTCATTATTATAATATGGAAGTCCTACATGCAATCCTGCAGATGCCCCTATATTAAATATCAATCTTTCTTTTAAAAATTTAAAATTTACAATTGATGCTATACCAAATTTATGCGATAAATGTTTTGAATTAATCAAATATGTTAATCCATAATATCCGCCTATATAAAATAAACTAATCTTACCTAATAAAAAGAAATCATTAATTAATTCAAACTCGCTTTTTTTATGCAATATTGAAGTTCTAGGATCATAATAATAATTCTTATTTCCAACATTGACATAAGATATATTTAGATTATTTATTAAAACAAAATTACTAAATTTAAATATAAAGTAAGGAGAAACATTTATTATAAATCCAAATGCATTTCCTTTGCTCATATCGAATAATGTATTAAAAGAATAATCAACATTATTATTATCAAATCCAGCATAACCAAAATTCATAGCATTAAACATAAAGTCAGCATATCCGCTTAATCTAATTCCAAGAAATGATAAAGGCTTTATATCTATAAATGCTCCAACCATATCTGAAGATAGTGAAAAATTATTATCTATTCCAAAATCTATTTTTGTATCTTTAAATAAAAAGTTAGTAGCGTTTTTATAAAAATATAATCTATAATATAATCTAGTTTCTAAATTAAATTTTATATAATTAAATCCCCCCAATGCAGTTTGCTCTATAAAAAGTTCATTACTATAAATACCTGTATTAGTATTAATTGAAAGAGTTCTTTCATATATATCCATATTAAAAATAGTATTTATATCTGCAAAAACAATTTTAGAGAATATACAAACTAATACTATAAAAATATTTATTTTTTTCATTTACATCTCAAAAATTATGAAAATTTTTTAATATGATACTTTATAAAACAAAAAAATCAAGATAAAAAATAGTATTTTGACTAAGAATTGATATAGCATAAAAAATAGATTGAAAAAAAATATATATATGTTAATATAAAAATAATCTTATGTATTAATCAGGGCATTATTTTAATGTATAGAATTATTATCAAATCGATAATGGAAAATCGAATTGGAGTTATTAAAAAAGACTCTACTTTATTAGAGTTGTCTTCTATTGCTGCAAAATCTCCAAATAAAATATTGGCCGTTATAAATGATTCTGATAAGATAGTAGGAATTATCAATTATAATGAACTTCTAACAAATATTTTGAAAAATATAGCAAAAAAAGATTCCAAAAATATCTTAGAAAAAGAAGTATCTTCATTTATGAATAAAAAGCTCATAATAGCCCATCCTGAAGATGATATAACTGTAGCTTTTGACATCATGAAAGAAAATAAAATAGATTATTTAATAATTATCAATAATGACAATTATCCTATTGGTATTATTAATATATACGATATCATTGAAAATATAGTAAAGATAAGAATGCGTAATATGAATCTTGCTATTTCAGAGATTGAGAAAAAATCATCTATGGAAAAAGATAAAGTAATAAAAAAATTAATGAAGGAAATAGATAGTTTGCATGCTCAATCTACAATAGATCCTCTAACAGGTTTATTTAATGTAAGATACTTTAATAAAATAATAGAAGAAGAAGTTGAAAGAGCTAAAAGATATAAATATAGTATCTCTATAATATTTATGGACCTTGACCATTTTAAAGATATAAATGATATATACGGTCATGACTGCGGAAATGTTGTTCTTCATGAAATAGGAAGAATACTAAGCAATACATCAGATAATATTAATACTCTTAGAAAAAGTGATATTGCTATTCGCTATGGCGGTGAAGAGTTCATAGTTATATGTCCAAATACCAAAAAAGAACAAGCATATATATTAGCAGAGAGAATAAGAAAAACTGTAGAAAAAAAGAGATTTAGTTATGAATCTAATATTATAAATGTAACAGTTAGTGTCGGAATAGCAGAACATAAGGGTACATCTAAAAAACCTATAGCAGATACAATAAAAAATGCTGACTCAGCAATGTATGAAGCTAAACATCTTGGAAGAAATAAAGTAATATTACATTAATATTCATCATCTTTTAATAAATAACTATTAACTTTATATAAATAAAAAAAATTAGGACTAACAATATAATAATTGCAGCCCTAATTAATTATTTTTTATTTTATTTTAATATTATGCTTGTAAAGAAGTTAATACTGCTAAATCGGCTATATCCTGAGCAGAACATCCTCTAGAAAGGTCATTAGCAGGTTTAGCTATACCTTGAAGCATAGGACCTATAGCAGTACATTTACCAACTCTCTGAGCTATTTTATATCCAATATTTCCAGCATTCAATCCTGGGAATACAAATACATTAGCATCTCCCTTAATAGGAGAACCAGGAGCTTTCTGAGCACCAACTTTCTCAACAATAGCAGCATCAAACTGCATTTCACCATCATAAGCAAAACTTACATTACGAGAATCTAATATCTTTTTAGCCTCTCTAACTTTATCAACACTATCATGTTCAGCAGAACCTTTAGTAGAGAAAGAAAGTAAAGCAACTTTAGGTTCTATTCCTGTCATAATTTTGTAAGATTCAGCAGTAGATTCAGCAATATCAGCAAGCTGTTCAGAAGTAGGATTAGGTATAACAGCACAGTCAGCAAAACAAGCAATACCATTTGAGAATAAAGCCTTATCAGGACTTTCAATAAAGAATGTAGAAGATAAAGTTTTAATTCCTTTTTTAATTCCTTTTAAAAATAAATCAGCTCTAAGCATTTCACCTGTAGCATAAACAGCACCGCCTACCATACCATCAGCATCATTAGCAGCAAGCATAGCAGCACCTGTATATACAGAATTATTTGTAATTAGGTTTTTAGCCTGATCTTTTGTCATACCTTTTTTTTCTCTAGCTTTAAAAAGCATTTCAATATAGCTTTCTGTTTTTGCATCTTTAGCAGGGTCAAATATTTTAGCGAAATTACCATCTAATTCTAATGAATTTTCTTTAGCTAAAGATTCTATCTTAGCAGTATCTCCAACTAATACAACACCTTTAACCAACTGCTCTTTTTTAAGTATAACAGCAGCTTTAACATGTCTTTCATCATATCCCTCAGCTAAAATTATAGTTTTAGGATTAGATTTTACTTTTTCTTTTAGATTATCCATAAATGATGCCATAATAAAAAACCTCTTTAAAAATAAAATTACTATTCTTATATTTTAATACATAAACAGCAATTTTGCAAACTTATACCAAGTAACCGTATAATTTTTTATGAAAATAATTACTTTTTATTATAATTTTTTTAACATAATTAGAAATTATTATAATTATAAAACATTTATTATAACAAAATTTTATTTTATATTGCTTCCTATTTCACATATAAATATAGCAGCTATCATACAAGCACCTCCTATAACAAAATTTACTGTTATAGGATCATTCATAAAAATAACACCGCCTAAAGCACCCAAAAAAGATTCTAAATTTAATATTATACCAGCCTTATTAGGATTTACATATTTTTGAGATACAGTCTGAAGTAAATAAGCAATTCCTGTTGCACCTATTGCTAAATAAAGAAGAGAATATAGAGCCTCTTTAGAAACTGATGTAATATTTAAAGGAGTTGAAGTTATCATACCTATAGAAAGAGATATTATACCTGCTATAATAAGCTGCAAAGCTGCCATTATAATACCATCAACATATTCAAGAATTTTATCTATAAGCATTATATGAACAGCAAATACAAATGCACAAAATAATGCAAATAAATCCCCAGACTTTATGCTGCCAAAACCTTCAAATGAAGTTAATAAATATAAACCTAAAACAGTAATTACAGCAGCCACAAATGCCGCAGCATGAGGTCTCTTCTTGTATACTATCCAAGCTAGAAATGGTATGAATATACCATAAGAACCTGTAAAAAAAGCAACCTTTGAGGCTGTAATAAATTTAGAACTCATAGTCTGCAGGAAAAAACCTAGAAATAAAGCAGCTCCAACAGGAAGGCATAATAGTATATCCTTTCTTGTAATATTTTTTACTCTTTTAAAAAATACAATAGATAAAAAAATTCCTCCTACTAAATTTCTAAGTCCTACAAGATAAAACGGTTCTATTTCTTTAACTACAACCTTAACAGCAACAAAACTATATCCCCAAATTAATGCAGTTAGAAATATACCTATAGTGCCTAATCTTTCTTTATTAGCCATATTAATGAACCTAAAATGATATTCTATTATTAGTAATAGATAATATAATATTTAGATTAAAAAGTCAAAATATATAAATAGATTTATTATTTAAGATTTTAATTTATTTTTAAATAAATTTATAATACTGCTATATCCTTTCTCTTTAGCAATATCATACTCTTTTGAAAATGTATTTCTATTACAGTCATCTATCTCATAATATTTCACTAAATGTTCACATATTTCAAAATAGCCTTTAGAAGAAGCTATATATAAAGCAGTATCCCCATTTAAATTCTGATCCTTTATAGAAGCATTATTTTTCAATAAATATTCTACAATTTTTACTTTTCCATTATCTGAAGCTATCATCAAAGCAGTTTCTCCAAATTTGCTGCTTTTATTTATAATATCAGGATATAATCCTAAAATATATTCTACAATATCAATATACCCTTTGGCACAAGCAAACATAAAAGAATTCCATCCATTAATATCTGTTTGATAAATATCAACTCCCTTCTCTATTAAATATTTTACAGATTTTAAATTATCATATATAACAGCCCACATCAAAGGACTAATGGATTCTTTATCATTTTCAATCTTCATTCCATTCATAAGAAGAAGCTCAACAATATCTATATTACCAGCTATAATAGCATGTATCATAGCATTTCTCTCTATACTATCTACAGCATTAGTATCAGCATTATTATCAAGCAAAGTTTTCACTATCTCAATATTTCCAATATAACATGCATACATAAGAGGAGTTACATCATCATCATCAGATTTATTAACATCAACATCATATTCTATAAGCAAATCTATTATTTCCTTATTTTCTATTTCTATCGCAGATATCAAA
Organism: uncultured Brachyspira sp.; assembly: GCA_944392715.1. GTDB lineage: Bacteria > Spirochaetota > Brachyspiria > Brachyspirales > Brachyspiraceae > Brachyspira. The sequence goes on along the minus strand of CALXXQ010000119.1, from coordinate 4,909 downwards.
GCAGATTTGCCATTATCAGTAACCCCATTTAGAGGAACTTTATTCATAAGAAAATAATTAACTATATCTTTATGTCCTGCAGATGCAGCAATAGCCAAAGCCTTAGGGGCTTTTTTCTTGGAATTATCAAAGAAATATCTCACAACATCTAAATGTCCATTATATGCTGCAGATATAAAAGCACTGGAAAATACATTATGTTTATTTCCGCCTAATTTTGAATGTATATAATGAACTAATGATAAATTTCCGCTAATAGCAGCTATTGTTAAAGAATATTTAGGAATTTCTATATTCCCCCTATTTAATATATACTCTACTATATCTATATTACCGCTTGATATAGCATAAGATAGTACAGTCTCTTCGTATATATCAGAGTCATCTATATTAGCATTATTATCTATCAAAAACTTAACTGCCTCAAAATTAGAATTTTGGCATGAATACATAAGTGGGGTAACATTAGTATCTGTTTTAGCATTAACATCAGCACCATTTGCCAAAAGAATTTTCATTATATCAAAATGATTTTCAGAACAAGCATAATGTAAAGGTGTTTCATTATTACAATTACTTAAATTTACAGAAGCGCCGTATTTTATTAATATATTAACTATATCTGTATGACCATTTGCACATGCATTCATTAATGGTGTTATATATAATTGATCTGCTTTATTTGGATCTGCCCCTGCTTTTAAAAGCATTTCAACTATTTCAGCATACCCTGCTTTGCATGCATGCGTTAATGGAGTTAATCCTATTATATTACTTAAATTTACATCTATATTTTCATTTTTTAGTAAAATTTCTACAGCTAATATATTATTGCTAGCTGATGCTTCATGCAATTCAATCTCTATTTCTCTCATAAATAATAAACCTCGTCCACAATTAAAATGTAATATAAAAGCATAAATAGTCAAACATATTTTTATTAAAATAATAATATATAATATAACATTTTTTTTAAAAAAAATAAAAAAATTATTATTTAAATAATATTATTTTATTATAATAAATGCCAATGTAGCTATAGAACAATATAAAGCTGTACCGATTATATCGCATATAGAAGTAAGCATCGGAGCACCGCTTATGGCAGGATCTATATTTAATTTAGTTAATATAAAAGGAAGGCAAAGACCTATAATACTTCCTATAAAAACTATACTAAACATTGATATAGAAACAATAGCAGCTATTTCAAGCCCTCCCCTTATAATACCAAGTATATAAGCTCCAATAGCCATACTTAATCCTAAAATAGAAGATACTATAACTTCTTTGGAAAGCATATAAAACCAATCTTTCAATACAACATCACCTATAGCAAGAGATCTTATAACAAGTGTAGCAGACTGACTTCCAGCATTTCCACCGCTTCCTATAAGTAAAGGTAAAAATACAACAAGTACTATATGTTTTTGAAGAGTATTTTGAAATATACTGATAACCCCGCCTGAAAATATATTAATAAATACTAATATTAAAAGCCAAAATATCCTTTGTTTATAAAGTGTAAAAACTGGGGTAATTTTTAAATTATCATCAAACTGATCCTCGCTTGAAGTAATACCTGCCATTTTATGAAAATCATCAGTGTATTCTTCTTCAGCAATATCCATTATATCATCTACCGTAACAATACCTATCATAGAATGCCTATCATCTACTACAGCAAGAGAATGAAGATTATATTTTTTTATTATGTCAATTGCATTTTCCTGATCTTCATAAACTGATATATAAGGACAATTATTTGTAATTTCTGATATCAATGTATTTTTATCAGTAAAAAACAATTTTCTTAAAGCTATAGAACCTATTAAAGTTCTTCTGGAGTCTACAACATATAATGTAGTATAAGTTTCAGCCTCTTCGATATTACTCCTTACATATTCAAAAGCTTCTCCTACAGTCCAATCAGGCTTTATACTTATATATTCAGGAGTCATTAAACGTCCGATACTCTCTTCAGGATATGCCAAAAGCCATGAAGCTATTTCTCTATCTTCGCTTCCCAAAAGTTTCAATATATTTTCAGACATAGATGAAGGTATAGACCCCAAGAAATATGTTCTGTCATCAGGATTCATATTTTCTAAAAGATATTTTATATCAGCTTCATTCATATTTTCTATGATTCTCTGCTGATCTATCGGCGCAAGTTCTGGAAATACTCCCAAATAATAATCTTTAGGAAGTATGCTGAAAACTTTATATTTATCATCATTTTTTAAAGAAGTAATTAAATTAGCAGTCTCCACTTCCTGCCATAATAAAAGTATATCGCTTAATGAGTCCCAATCTTTCTCTTCTATTAAATCTTCAATTTCAGGCTGTAAAAGTTCTTTTAGCATATTTATATCCTACCAGCAGAGCATCAACAATATATCAATTGAGCAATTATAAATTAATATCTAGTACCAACGAAATAAGTACCTAATTGTATTCCAAAATCAAAAGAATGTATATTATATCTAGAATAGCTAGGATTTTTATAATTCATAGCAAAATCATAGTTAAAATATAGTCCTGCTGCAATAGCTGCAAAACTGCTTAAATTATATTTAAAATCTATTGTAAATTTCAAATAAGGTATAACGGCATTTGAAAAAGATTTTTTTATTTCATCACTATTTAATTTTGAAGAGGAATTTCCATCTTGAATATTTGCAGCTAATGGTATCTTTACACCAGAACCTATTCCAAGAGCAAGAACTAAAACTGTAAATCTAAACATAGCACCAGCATTCAAACTATCAAATGCATATGAAACTACATTTCCTTCAGAAGAATTTATATATTTATATGTACTTCTATAATAGCCTATATCAGCTAAAACATCAAAACCTAATAATCCTCCGAAATCATAAAAATATCCAGGCTGAACTAATACTCCAAAATCAAATGAACTGCTTCCTTTAAAAGTATTTAGTTTGCTTCCATCTAATCCCCTTATATCCGCAAATGCAAAACTTCCTGTTAAAGGGACAAATATAGCAACTCCTCCTCCATGCTGTGCAAATACATTTACACTAAAAAGTAATGCGAAAAATAATGATGTTATTAATTTCTTCATATGATTCTCTCTTAAATTATCTTTCTATTATTTATTATAATATAAAAAAATATTATAATGTCAAACTATATAATAATCCTTAAAAAGCAATAAATTAATCAAACTTCTATAGTAAGTCCGTCATAAGCAGGATACATATTAGCTGGAAGCTCTTTTTCAATATGTCTATGTAAAACATCATGAGTCATATGAGTGAAATAAGCTTTCTTCACACCTAATTTATCAGCAATATTAACGGATTCCTGCAAACATAAATGTGTATGATGCGGCCTATATCTTAAGCCATTCAAAACTAAAACTTCAGTTCCTTCTAATAATTTTAAACTTTCATCACTTATATAACTTGCGTCTGTTATATAACTAAAATTATTAAATCTATATCCTAATATATGAAGCACTCCATGCTCTACAGGAATAGGTGTAACTTTTATATCATCAAATAACATTTCATTTTCAATATGATGAAAAACAACCTGAGGAAGTCCTCCTCCTACCTGAATAGGATTAAAGAAGTAATCATATTTCTCCCTTAAATTATCCATAGTATATTTATTTCCATAGCAATCTATGGATGTATGCATTATAAAATTTAATGACCTTAAATCAACAATGCCTGAAGTATGATCAGCATGAGAATGAGTATAAAATACAGCTTCAAGACTATCAACTTTCTCTCTAAGCATTTGCTGCCTAAAATCAGCTGAAGTATCTACAATATAATTTTTATTATTATTTTTTATCAATATAGAAGAACGTGTTCTCTTATCTCTTTTATCTTTACTTGTGCATACTTTGCATTTGCATCCTATCATCGGAACACCATCGGAAGTACCTGTACCTAAAAAAGTTATTTGCATAATATACCTCCTTCTTCAAACAACTATATACCTATTATATAGTTTTTACTTTTAATATCAATACTATATCTTATCTATGAATCTTTTTGCAAGGGACTTGGCATCTATATTTTCTATACATATATGATTATTATGGCAATTCTTTCTCTTATAGCATCTTGCACATTCTAAATTTTCTACTCTTATAGTTTCAGAATTTTCAGCTATAGGTCCTACCCTAACCTCGCTTGTAGGTCCAAATATAGCTATTAAAGGTTTTTGAAATGCACATCCTGTATGCATAGGAAAAGAATCTACCGTAATCATTCCCTTAGAATTTCTTATTAAATATGCTAATTCAGGTAAATTAAAAAGTCCTGAAGTATTAAGTACATTATCAAAACTTTTTACTATTTCCAAACATTCATTATCATAATCTGATGTAGCAGAGACTATTATTTGTATATCTCTTAATTTTTGAATCTCTTTAATTATCTCTCTCGATTTATTTACAGACAAATCTTTAGTTTCCCATCTTGAAAATGGAGAAAAAACTATATACTCTTTTTCTATATTAAAATTACTATTTATACTATATTTTATATTTTCTACTTTTTTTCTAAAAATTTCATCTATATCAGCTGGTAAAAAATAGTCTAAATTTGTACCATCATCTGGACAATCAATAAATTTTAAAAATGAAATTAATCCATCTATAGCATTTATATCCTTATAATAATTGCTTTTTAACCCAAACCATTTACCCTTAGCATATTTTTTTTTGGCATGGCATAGATACAAAAATATAATGCTCCTCTCAAGTCCCTGCAAATCCATTGCTATATCATAATGCTCCTTTCTCACATCTTTTATATGTGAAAAAAATTCTCTTATAGTGGAAAAAAATAATAAAGGAGATTTAAATATCTCCTGCTCATATCTATATATATCTAAAACATATAATTTATTTATATAAGGATTATTC
>CALXXQ010000118.1 GCA_944392715.1 uncultured Brachyspira sp. | reverse complement strand
AAGATCTATAAGAGGACTTCCTGCTGGGTATTTTAAGGATAATGGAGATATAGCAAGCCGTTACCATGAGCCTGTTCTACAAGGTGATTTAATTTTTATAGGTATGTACAATAACTATGCTGTATATACAAGAAAAATACGAGAGGGAAAGAAACTCGTAGATGCATATACGCTTATAAGTTTATCTGAAGATAAAAAGCTTTTTAGAGTATATCTTGAGTCAAATGATTATATTTCTGAAATTTATAAATGGAGAGTAGCAGGTTCTGATTGGAAGAATTATCCTAAAATGGAGATATCAGATATAGGATTAGGAGAGAGACAATATAATAAAGATGATTATGTTTATAAGATTACAGATGATGAATATGACAAGAATGATTTTAAGAACTAAATAAAATCATTTATAAAGCGGGCAGAAATTATATGTTTTTGCCTGCATATTTTTTATATAATTCAAATATAGCAAAGTTTAATTATTTAAATCATAAATTTTCATTTATATTCATTTTTCAAGCCTGTATTTTTATTTGATTATGTTACCTTTTGTTACAATAATAATAAAAAAAATGTAATAATTTTTTTTATAAATACGATAATTCTAATAAGTAAATTATTATTTATTATAGTTGTTAATATAACTAATAGAAATTATATATAGTAATTAAGTTACTATGTTTTTTAAGTGATAAACGAGCAGCTGATAACTGACGAAGGAAGTTGTCAGCTATGTCTTAGCGAGTTTATCGCTAGCAACAATAAAAAATTATTATTTTTAAGGAGCATAATAATGTCAACAAGCTCATTTTTTGGTATAGAATTAGGTAAAAGATCCCTACAAAACTTCAAAACAGCTTTGGAAGTTACAGGGCATAATATAAATAATGTTGCAACTAAAGGATACAGCAGACAAAGAGTGGTAATGCGTACATTCGATAAGCCTTTAGAAGCACCTAGTTTGAATAGAGCTGAACGTGCTGGACAATTAGGACAGGGTGCTGAAATAACTACAGTAGAGAGAATAAGAGATCAGTTTATAGACTCTAAAATAATGATGGAGCTTGGTACTGATGGTTATTGGAAAACTAAATCTGATTATTTAAAACAATTAGAAGCCATATATAATGAGCCTGGTAATGCTAATTTAAGAAATGATTTAGATGCTTTTTGGGATGATTGGCAGGAAATGGCTACTAATCCAGCTGAAAGAGGCACTAGAATGGTTCTTGTAGAGAGAGCTGACAGAATCAATAATTCTATTAATCAGATGTTTGGTCAAATGAATGGTATGCGTAATAATTTGAATAACTTAATTGAAAATAAAGTTAAGAGAATTAATGATATATCAAATTCTATAAGAGATTTAAACGTAGAAATAGTTAAGCAGCAGGCACTAGGACAAAGCCCTAATGATTTATTAGATAGAAGAGATTTATTAGTAGATGAGCTTTCTTCTCTTGCCAATGTTGATATAAAATCAGTTGATCCTGATGAGACTATGATTTATATAGGCGGAAGAGCTTTAATTCAGGGAAATGTCGTAAGTGAATTAAGTGCAGAAAGAAACCTAAATAATGAAGGAATGTATGATATTTATTGGAAAAAAGATCATGTTCAGGTTCAATTTGAAGGCGGAGAATTAAAAGCTTTAATGGAACTTAGAGATGTTGATACTGTTGATGCTATAAATGATTTGGATACATTTGCCATGAATTTAGCTGATAGTGTAAACGAAGTTCATAGAAGCGGTTTCGGACTTAATCAGGAAACTGGTATTGATTTCTTTACTGTTACAAAAACTACTCCTTCTGTTATAGGAAATTATGATATTAATAATGATGGACAGGAAGATTCTACTATAATGTTTAAAGTAAGCGGTATTAATTCAGTAGATGCTACTGCAAGTATAGGAAGCAGCGGAACATTAGTATTCGGTAATAAAACTAGAGAGGGTGCTGATGTTGCTATAGATTATACTGCTCAGATGAAAGTAGGAGATTTAATAGATAAAATTAATTCAAGCGAAGCTAATGTTTCAGCTTATTTAGATGATAATAATAGACTTGTACTTAAAGCAAGAGGCTTTGATGATTATATGAGACCTTCATATTTCATTAAGCATATAGAAGATTCAGGTGATTTCCTTGTAGGAATTACAGGTGTATTAAATCAGTCTGGTGCAGCTGGTGCTTATAATTGGCAGACAATAGATCAGGTAAACCAATTAGCAGGAGATTTTAGAAACTTCACAGTTACTCCTGACAGACATCCTGCTTCAGCTATTGCTGTTAATGATATTATCAGAAATGATGTAAATTACATAGCAGCATCTAAAGGTATAGATACTACAGGAAACGGCTTCAATGATAAATGGAATGGAATAGGTGATGGTTCTAATGCTTTGGCTATAGCTAATTTGAAAAATAAAGAGATAATGGTGGAAAGTAAATCTACATTTAATGATTTCTATACAGGAAGTTTGGCAAAAATAGCTTCAAGAACAGAAACTGCTAATGCTGAAACTGAAAAACAGACTGTTGTTATGGAATATCTTGAAAAATTAAGACAATCTGTATCAGGCGTTAACTTAGATGAAGAAGTTGCTCAAATGGCTATGTATCAGCATGGTTATAATGCTTCTGCTAGGGTTGTAAGTGTTATGGATCAGCTTCTTGATGTTGTAATAAATAGAATGGGTGTGTAAGTTAATATATAGTTTTTAAGGCGATATCTATTTATTTAGATGTCGCCATTTTTATATATAAAAAAAATATAATACTTTTTTATTCGTATCTCTTTACAGTTATTAGTTTTAAATATATTATAGTGTTAATTCTTTAAAATATATAATGCCGATTCCGATACTAATTACACAGGAGCATTTTGAAATGAGTATAAAGATTCGTATAATTTTAATAATAGTTGGAGTTATGGCTTTAGTTGCGGCAAGCACCAACTTTTTAAGCAATACTTTAAATACAGAAACATTTTCTGCTATTACGGAAAGAAGTTTAGATAATAGATTTAGATTAATAGTTAAAGAATTTGAATATAATATAATGTCTGCAAGAGAAGAAGTAGCTAAAGTAGCTACAACTCTTTCTATAGGATATAATAATATAAGAAATTCAACCGTAGAAGATAGAGATGATTACTTTCGTAATTTTTTATCAGCTTCTGTAAATGAATCCCAGCTATATTTTAATAGAATTATTAGCGTAATGTTCCATCCTGCTGCTATGGATAATGGAAATGATGTTCTTTCTATATATAGATATTCTACAATTGATAATAGATATTTTAAATCAAATATTACAAATGAAGCTATGTGGAATAATCTTACTAATAATTATGGTAAATCGGATAGAAATGCTCTTTACAGACGTATGCTTCCTCCTTATATAGAAAATGATAATATAGGAGCTACATTTAATGTATCATCAACTATATCAGATACGTTAAATAATAGAGTTGTCGGATTGGCAAATGTTGGTATATTATTTAATTATTCCACTCAAAATATAAAAGATCTTCTTAGTATAGAAGGGGCTAATTTGCTAATAATAGATAAAAAGAATTTAACTATTATAAACTCTAAAGATAGTATAAATATTAATGATAAAATAGAAGTATTATATCCAAACAGCTATGAAACATTTAGTTCTACTTTAGCTTCAGGAGATGTTATAATAAGTGATATAGTAATTAATGAAGTTACATATAAATCTTATGTTACTACTGTGGCAGGACTTGTTAATATAGTAATGCTCATACCTAATTCATATTATACTTTACAGATAAAAGATATGAATAATTCTATATTCTATACTATTATAATAGCATTCTTAATGGCTATAGTTGCAATTATATTTTTCATTAAAGTATTATTCAGCTCTATTACAAAGATATCAGATGCCATAGGTAATTCTGTAGATAATAAAGATTTAACAGTAAAAATACCTGAGATTTCAGGCGGAGATGAAATAGGAGAGATGACAAAATGGGTTGGACTTTTAAATAATTCCCTCCAATATATTTTATCAAGTGTAAAAAGAACTATTTTAACTTCTAAAAAGCAAAGTGATACTTTATCCAAAAAAATAAGTGATAACTTAGAAATAATATACGGTATTAATAATAATATAGAGCTTATTAAAAATAATGTTAATGATGAATTGAATCAAGTAGAAATTGTAGAGAGCAGTAACCAAAATATGCAGGAGTATATATCATCAAATACAAATAATATTGATTTGGTTGAAAGAGATACAAGAGAACTTCAAAGCAAGATCATTGAAGAAGGCGAAAACATAGAACAAATTGCTACTGCCGTTGAAGAGATGAGTAAAACAATAGAAAACATAGACTCTATTATTTCTAAAGCTACAAATAAAGCTAAGGACTTATCAGTTGCTTCTGTAAAAAGTAAAGAGAAGATGCAGGCAACTTCTATGGCTACAGGAGATTTGAGAAATGCATTAGGATTCATTTCCAACTTTGTAAGTTCTATTAGAAACATAGCACATCAAACAAACCTTTTGGCTATGAATGCTGCTATTGAGGCGGCTCATGCTGGTAAATATAGTTCTGGTTTTGCTGTAGTTGCTGAAGAGATTCGTAAATTATCAGAAGTTTCAAATGAACAGGCAGATAATGCTAATAAAGTACTTCAAAACATCGAAGAGAAAATCATTATTACTACTAATGATTTAACAGAATCTACTGAACAATTTGATATACTTACTAGAGATGTACAGGAAGTTACAGAAATCATGGATACTGTGCATGTATCTTCTGTAGAACAATTAAAAGCTATTAATGAAATAGTAGATTCTATTACAAAAATATCTCAGTCAAGTGATCATATTAAAACTCAGTATATTGATATGGCTGATAAACTTGGAAGCATAAGAAATAGTCTTGAAGCTCTTAATAATATTTCTATTTCTACTTCAAAAACTATGAATAAGCTTAAAAGTATATCAGAGTCTATACATGCCAGTGTAGGAAATATTTCTGAAAGTTCAAATGATCTTTCTGCTTCTGCAAATAGTATGAATAAATTTGCTAATGATAATAATAGATTATTATCAGATCTTGAAACTGAAATATCTCAGTATAAGATTAGAGATGTTAAAGGTAAAAAAGATATAGTTACTCAAAGAGTTAAAGGTATAACTTTAATAATATTAAAAGAGTTCATAAAAACTAAATTTGGGGAAGAAGGTTATCAAAGATGGGTAACAGAAATGGAGCCTTCATCTGCATTAATATTTAAAAATGATATATCAAGTAAGGAATGGTATCCATATATGACTTCATTCCATAAGCCTTATAAATTGGTATGTGATTTATTCTATGCTGGTGCTAATACTGGTATTAAAGAAATTTCTGAATATCATTATAGTCAGATAATTCCTAAATATATAAGACCATTGCTTTTCTTTGTACCTAAGCATTTTGCTTTGACTTATGCAGCTGAACATATATTCCCTGATTTATTTGATCCTGCTAAAATTGAATTAATTAAAGCTAGAAAAAAATTATTAGTAGTTCATCTTACTAATTTTAATGAGGATCCTGAGGTTATTGAGCTTGCTGTACTTGCTTGGTCTAGTCTTTTACTTGAGTCTCTTACTCATATTAGATCTAGTATGGAAATTACAAAGTCTATAAAAGATGGAGAAATTTATACTGAATTTGTACTTAAATGGTAATTAATAAAATAAATTTTTTATAAAATTAAAGTAGATAGAGTTTTCTATCTCCTTTTTTTATTTGTTTAAAATATTAAATATTTTTATTATTAAATGGAGATTTTATGACAATAAAATATATTAATGAAATTACTAAAACATTAGGTTTTAAAATACTTATAATAGTGATATTAGGGCTTTTGCTTTTGATACCTATGTCATTTATAAATAGTGTTGTAAGGGATAGAATCAATTATCAAAGAGAAGCTGTATCTTCTATAATAGAGCCTGTAGGCGATAGTGCTAATATACAGGGGGTTATTATTGCTATACCTTATTTAACTAGAGTTATTGACAGCGAAACTAAAGAAATAAGCTATATAAGAAAATATATTTTTTATATGCCTAATGAATATAATGTTACTGGAGATGTTGAAGTTTCTAGCTTAAGCAGGGGAATATTTAAAGCTCCTATTTTTAATTCTAAATTAAATATTACAGGAAGATTCGATAAGTACAATGCTGAAATATATAATTTAGATGAAAATAATGATACTATACTTTATGATGAAGCTATGATTATATTAGGTATAGGAAATAAAAAGAATCTTATGAAGCTGCCTAGTATATTAGTTAATGAAA
>CALXXQ010000117.1 GCA_944392715.1 uncultured Brachyspira sp. | reverse complement strand
ATATTGAAGTATTAAACATAATAAATATTTTCTGGAAAGTTATTTCTAGTGATGAATGGACTGCCAATAATGGAGATATAAAAATTGAAGGTATAGAAGATGCTCTTCAATTTGAATTTTTGGGTATGGCTATATTTATATCAAAAACAGATTCAAGTGAATTTGTAAGACAGCCTTATAATATTACATTAACTATAAAAAATAGACAGTTTCATCCTTATGATATTTATTTTTTAGGATTAGGAAATATTACAAATACAAGTAAATTATCATATTTAAATCTTCAAAATAATAATGGTACTGTTAAATTAGTTGGAACTATAAATGGTACAGGTACTAGTTCTTCTGAAAATACATCTTCATATAGTTTTCTAAATAATTTGGGAAATTATTTTAATTTAGTTTCATCTGGAAGCTATACAAATACAAATGAAATTACATCAAGTACAGGCAAAGCAGTAAAATATTATTTTATGCAAAATGCATCATATGAAAATGTTTTGGATTTAATTATAGTCTATCAAGATGGAAGCACAATAAACACTGATGATATATTTACTTTAAATCTTACTCCAAATAAAAACTTTACGCTTGATCCTATCTATAGTGAAGTTACTAATGTACAGCAAGCAATAGAATCTATAGTATTAAATAAAATATACCCAATAGGTTCTACATATATTCAGGTATCAGAAGAAGACGGTACTTTTGATGATAATAAAAGCCCTGAAAATCTTTTCGGAGGTGTTTGGGAATTAATGTATGCAGATGAGGGTATAACTTTAAGAACTGAAGGAGGATTCTCCAATGAAAATAGAATAGATGGTATTCAAGGAGATGCCATTAGAAGTATTCCAGCAAGCAAATGGACAATGATAACAACTCCAAGTGGAGTTCCTGATATAGGGGGAGCTTTTATTTTTAACAATGCGGCACAATATCCTCAAACTAATGGAACTATGAATGAAAATTTTAAGAGTGGGATTTTAGGTTTAGATGTATCTAAGGTAGTTCCTGTAGGTTCAGATGTCAGAATGATAAATAGGCAAATGAGAATATTAAGAAGAATAGCTTAAGAGGAAGCAAATGAAAATAGTAATTTATAATAATAATAAAATAAAAAAAATATTATCTGTTTCTAACAATGTAGAAGAAACGATAAATAGATTAAAAAATCAGAACTTTATTAAAGATGATGATAAATATAAAGTTTTTGAAAATATAAAAGATATGTCTGTAAAAGATATTAGAGCTATTAAAGATGATGGATATGTAATGAGTTTAGAAGAGCAGATAAAAAATAAAATATTAGTTTTGGAAAAAGATGAAGAAATTAGAAATAATATTATACATAAACTTGATAAAAACGATGAAGAAGATTTAATAAAATTAATAGAATTAGGTATTGAAAAACTAGATGAAAGACAAAAAATAGTTACTGCTGAAGACGGAGAAAAATATATAATTTCAAAAACTTATGAAGAGCTATTCAGAGAAAATCTAATCACATCAGAAGAATACAATAATTATATAATATCAATCAGAAAAGGACAGTATCAAAGTAATTTAGATGGGGTAAGAGCTGAACTATTAGAAAGCGTATTAAATAATTTAGCTAATCAAAATCTATTGACAGAAGAGCAAATCAAACAGCTTGAAAGTTTAAATAATAAAAGACAAGAGATAAAAACACAATATCCAAAAGAAAATTAAGGAGTTTTTTATGCTTACTAAAAATCAATTAGCAGAAATAGGAATTGATGAAAAATATTTAGAGCCATTAAATAATGCTTTCAATAAATATGATATTACTGATACTAATGAGAAAGCTATGTTTTTAGCTCAGACCACACATGAAAGCAATGATTATAAAAGACTTGAAGAGAGTTTCAGATACACTCCTCAAAGACTTTTTGAAGTGTTTAGAAAAAGAGTTGGTACTTTAGAGAATGCTAAAAAATTATGCTATCAAGGTGCTAAGGCTATAGCTGATTTTGTTTATGGAGGAAGATTAGGTAATGCCAAAGATGAAGGCTATAAATACAGAGGAAGAGGAATTATTCAGCTTACAGGAAAAAATAATTATAAATATTACGGTAAAAAATTAAATATTGATTTAGTTAATAATCCTCATTTAGCAAAAGAACCTGACACAGCAATAGAAATAGCTTTACTTTTTTGGAAAGAAAAAGAATGCGGATTATATGCCAAAATGGGTGATGTGAAAACTGTAACTAAGTTAATCAATGGCGGTTATAACGGACTTGATGACAGACAGAAAAGATTTGAAAGAATACTAAAAATATTGAATTAATATATGGAGCATAGCAATAATGAGCGACTTTGCCGTAATATTTATTTGTATTTCTTCTATGGTTATAGCATATTTCGTTTTTAATATAATTAAAAGCGGAAGAAATGCTAATATGAAAGCTAATGTTAAAGACGGTACTATTGAATTTGGAAGCAGCAGCAAAGATGAAAATACTAAACAAGAAAATTATATTCAAAAACAAA
>CALXXQ010000116.1 GCA_944392715.1 uncultured Brachyspira sp. | reverse complement strand
TTCTGTTGTGTATTATACTGTTTCATAGGTATTCCTTTTGGTTTATTTGTAGCAATTATAAATTATAAGGAATACCATCTTTTTTTTAAACTAAAAGTGTGCAATATCTATGGCTCTTAAACATATACAAGTTTAAATCTTTTACTACTTACTAATTCAAAATATTTTAGGTACTAAATCTTTCAAATAACAATTACTTTATTAAAGTAAAGCAAATACTTTATTGTTCTTTTTTCTTGCCAAAAAATCAATTTATAATTCAACTTTTTCCCGCCGCACGCCTACCTAAAGGACTCCCTTCGGTCGCAGGCGGACAGAGTCAAAGTTGCAAAAAGTGCAAATTTATATAATATTAAAAATTATCAATTTACAATGAAAAATTTTAAGAGTTTTTATGACTATTTTAAATGTTAATGATATAAAAGAATTTAAAGAACAGCCTACAGTATATCATAATAGTTATATATTAATGAGTTGGCTATGCTATGATTTGAATAAACAAAGAGAAAATATAGCAAATGAATTAGGAATCAAGCCAGATGAAGTGGATGAAAATTCTTTAACATTAAATATAGGATGCAAAAATAAAATAAATAAAAAAGTAATAGACGTAGAATTTTATTTTGATATAAGTATTATTACTAATTTTTTTTATAATTCTAAAAGGGAAATTAATTATAAATGTAATTTTCAATATATTAGATTCAAAGAAAATGTTAGCATACAATCTATTATTTTTAATGAAGAAATATATTTTAGTAATATAAATTCTTCAGGCGATTTTTATTTTCGTAACAATGAATTTAAAAATAATTGCTATTTTGATGATATTATATTAAATAAAAATTCTTATTTTAATGGTTGCATATTTTATAAACAAATAAATATAAATCCTTTTTATTTAAATTGTATTGATTTTTCTAATTTAAAACCCAAATATGGATTATACATTAGTTGTTTAACTAAAATACATAAATTATATTTTAATAATGTAAATATTAATACTAAAATAGATTTTTATAATATAGAAGTAGAAGAAGCAGATTTTAAAGGCTCTGTTATCAATGGAGGTTTAATCAATCCTGTTAACTTCAAAGTTCATAAATTCGCAAACCGTGAAAGTGCTTTGTTTCTTAAAAATGAGGCTTATGCTAGAAATAATGCTATTGATGCTTTACAGTATAAGGCTAAAGAAATCGAATGCCATAAAGATGATTTAATGAAATCATCAAAAGACATTATTCAAAACAAAGAATATTCATTTAATAAAAAAATAAAAAAATTATATAAAATTGTTGGAGATATAGCCTCAATATATTTAAGTTCTTTTTACAGCGATAATGGTCAGAATTGGGTTAAGGCTTTACTTATGACTATATTCATAACCATTATTTGTTTTAATGTTTTTTATATTCCTGATTTGACTCAATCTAATATAATGGTTTTTTATTATAAAAATTGGTTTTCTGAATTAATAAAATATTTTATACCTACTGATTACAGCCTTATAATAAAATATGCTGCTTCTAAACTGAATTTATTTTTAAAAATATTTGGAGTGTTAGTTTATTTTTTAGGTAAGATTTTATTTTGGTATGGCTCGGTGCAAACTGTTCAGGCTTTTAGAAAATTTGCAAAAGGTGCTTAAAATATATAATTAATTGAAAATATTTATAATTAAATCTCTTTTTTTAGTTTCTCATATTCATCTATAGTTATATTTATGTCTTTTAAAATTTTTCTGATTAAACCTCTTGTTAAATCTTCATTATGAACAGGTATAACAGTAGTAAGACCAATATTATTAATAAAAAATTTATGACTTCCTTTTTGTCTTAATTCTTTAAATCCTAGCAACATTAAAATCTTTATCATAGTTTTTGAGTCACATATAGACAATTTGCTCATATACTAACTTCTACTTTGTCAGCCTTTATGAGTTTATTATATTTGTAATTATCTTTAAAATAGTTATACTCTTCAACTTCAAGACAAAGCTCTATAACTTCTTTTATTCTTGTATATAGTTCATCTATTGATTTTGCTTGAGTATAACAGCTTTTTAATGCTGGTACGGTTGCTATATACATACCGTCTTCATCTTGCTCTATAATAATATTAAAATCATATTTAGACATATAAAATCCTATTATAATAAATATTTTTTTATTATATATTTTTTCATTTATTATGCAATTATAAACAATAATTTTTATTAAACAGATTTTTTATACGGTTCAGGCTTTTAGAAAATTTTCAAAAGGTTCTTGATTTATATTATAATTAAAATATAAAATGCTTTGAAGTTTATTAATTAATAAAAAATTTTTTGCATATATAGAATGCGATAAATAAACCAATGTTTATGTTGTATATATCCATTAAAGAGATGTACAGTGAAAAAATAATGCATTTTAAGGGTTATAATTACTGTTATTATAATTGCCCGCCCAAGTTTTATTATATTAAAAGCACTTGATATATAGTTTGTATAAAGTATAATACTAAAAATGATAATAGATATTCTTACACTTTTTCCAAAATTTTATGAAAGCACCACTTCTTTTGGTGTTATATCAATGGCTCTAAACGAAAAAAAAATAGATTTAAATATCGAAGATATGAGAGTATACGGAGAGGGTAATTATAAAAAATGCGATGATTATCCTTACGGAGGCGGACCTGGAATGATTATGACTTATAATATATTTAAAAAATATTTTGACAGTCATAAAAAAGGATATACAATTATTTTTTCTCCTTCAGGAAAAACTCTCTCTCAGCAAAAAATAAAGGAGCTTTCTGATAAAGAACATATAACAATGATACTAGGTCATTATGAAGGAATAGATTACAGAGTTGAAGAGAAATATGCAGATGAGGCTTTGAGTATTGGAGATTATGTATTAAGCGGGGGAGAGATACCTGCTCTTTTATTGTTAGATGCTATTTCAAGATATAAAGGTGTTATGAATAATGAAGAGTCTGTTATAAGTGATACATTTGAAGAAAATAGTAACGGACTTTTAGAATATGAACAATATACAAGACCTCCTGAAATAGATAATATGAAAGTGCCTGAAATACTTCTTTCTGGAAATCATAAAAATATTGATGAATACAGAAGAAAAAGAAGCATTATAAAAACTTTTGAAAACAGAGCAGATTTATTTTCAAAAGTTAATCTTAATAAAAAAGATATAGAAACTATTTTTGAATATTTAAAAGAAAATAATAAATAATTGGAGTATTTAATAATGCAGATAAGAAAAACTACGGTTAATGATATTGATAAAGTTTTGGAAATATTTGATTATGCTAGAAAGTTTATGGCAGAAAATAATAATCCTAATCAATGGGTTGATGGATATCCTGGAAGAATTCATGTTGAATTAGATATAAAAAATGACAGCAGCTATGTATGCTTAGATGATAATGGTGATATAGTGGGTACTTTTTCTTTTTTAGTAGGAGAAGATGAAAATTATGATAAAATATATGACGGCAATTGGCTTAATGATAAAGAATACGGCACTATACATAGAATAGCTGTAATAGGAGGAAGAAAAGGAGTAGCATCATTTTGCCTTAATTATTGTTTAAGTATATGCAATAATATCAGAATAGATACTTATAAGGATAATATACCTATGCTTAATTTCCTTAAAAAAGAAGGTTTTAAACAATGCGGAACTATCATTTTAAAAATGAATGGAGGAAAAAGAATAGCATTTCAAAAAACTATTTAATAGTTATGAAATCTTATAACTCCGTCTTCTACCATAAACCCATAAACAGAATCATCAAACATATGTATTCCTCTCAGTTTAGTGAATCCATCTGTTCCTAAATACTCTTTAATATGGTTTTGCGATAGAAAAGGATTAGTCCTTATAAAGAAATACATTCCATTATCCATACCTGTATATGTAACTCTTCCAGTACTTGACATTCCTACAGCTAAAGAATTATCTCGGCATGGTATTTTATATGATTCTTTCAAATCAAAATTATCTAGTCTTGCCGTATATACAATATCTTCCTGATGCTTGCCTTCTACTATATTCATAGTAAGTATTGCCACAACTTCTCTTTCAGGAACATATACGCAATCAACTATTTCTCTATATGACATTTTATTAGTATCCATATATTCAACTTCTCTAAGCGAGTATCTATTTTCCATTTTACCGCTATTCATATCATATATATCAAGAAGCGGTATTCTGTCTTTATCTCTTTTTAATATTCCAAATTTATGATTTGTTAATGTTAATAACTTTACTATAGATTCATATTCATTATCTATTACAGTATCTATACTATAAAGTGTATCCCCATTTGGAGATATTTTATTTAAAGAAACAAGCCCCACTTTAGTATAATTAGTATTTGTTACTTTAACAGTATATGTCTCTATTTGCGGAGCATCATCACCTTCGGTAGAAGGACTCTCAGAAGGAAGAGATACCATTACATTACTTACAACAACATCGCCTATATATCTCAAATTATATCCTGTTATATATATATTAGAATTTGAATCTATAAGAGATATTTTTGAAGTTTCAAGATTATTATATTCTAAAGGAAAATATCTTACATTACTTCCAGAAGCTATTACCATCCTTGAATTATATAAATCCAAAGCATAAACAGTATCATTTTTAATCCTATAAAAATCACCGAAATAATATTCATTATCTACTTTATATATTTTAGGACTATCCAAATCTACAAATTCATTGCTGTAAATTCCAATATCATCTCCCAAACTAAATTCAGTAACAACCTTAGCAGGAACAATTAAAGGCTTTGGCAAGCATGAAATTATAAATAATAGTATAAATAATAATATAAATATTTTTCTCTTCATAAAAAACATACCTATTTTTATAATGCATCAATTAATTCTTTTAAACTTAAAGTAGAAGTTCCCCTTTTACCTACAACAACACCCGCAGCAGCATTTGCAATTTCAGAAGACTCCTTAAAAGATAATCCCACAGATAAACACATAGCAAGTACCGATATAACAGTATCACCAGCACCAGAAACATCAAATACACTTTTTGCTTTTGTAGGTATTATATACGGAGCATTTTTTGTTTTTATATTTTTATCAAATAAAGCCATTCCATTAGCCCCTAGAGTTATCATCAATTTTGAAAGTCCTAATTTTTTTATTATTGAATCTCCTAGAGTTTTTATTTGCTTTTCATCAAATTCATAAAAAGGAAATTTACTTTCAGAACCCTCTACTGCTTCCTTTAGATTAGGAGTCATTAAAGTAGCTTTTTTATAAAATGAAAAATGTTTTATAGCAGGATCAATTAATACAGGCTTATTTTTTTTATTGCATGTATCTATTATTTTTTTTGCCAATTGATTTGTGATAATTCCTTTAGCATAATCGCTTATTATAATTACATTATAATTATCTACATTGCTCATAAATACTTTTTCTATTTTTTTCATTATAGCCGCTGAAAATGGCTTTGTATCTTCTTCATCTATTCTTACTATCTGCTGAGTACCTGCCACTATTCTTGTTTTTGTTATTGTATATCTAGTATCATCTACTATAATTCCTTTTGAAGATATATTAGAATAATTAAGACTATCCATTATAGTATCAGCAGATTTATCTTTTCCTATAACTCCTATTATAAATATATTATCATCATTATTATTTCCAAGCAAAGCAGCTATATTTCTAGCAACATTTCCAGCACCTCCCAAATAATTTTCTTCATGATTTACATGAAGTACAGGTACAGGAGCTTCTGGAGATATTCTTATTACATCTCCATATGTAAATCTATCGAGCATTAAATCGCCTATTACTAGAACTTTAGAATCTGATATTTTCTGTACTTTATTTTTTAAGTCCATATAATTTTTATATTCCTAAAATTATAATTGTGTTAAATTATAACATAAATTATAAAAAAAAGTAAATATATAAGAATTATATTTAAATTTGAAAAAATTATTTTTATAATATTTACAAATTATTGTTTTTAGTTTATTATAAATTCACTTTTTAAAAACATATGAGTTTTACAATAAAATTAATTTAAGAGATATATAATATATGATAAAATTAAATAAAGTTATAGAAGAAATAAAAATAAAGAAAATATATTTTTTAATATCAATAATTATTTTTATAGCAGATACAGTATCTAAATACTTTATAGATAAATATTTGCAAGAAACTATTATTAAAAGAGTAATAGGCGATATGCTGGTATTTATATACACAAGGAATTATGGTGTATCATTTGGATTTTTGAATAATGTACCAGAGACTATAAAGCATATAATACCCGAATTATTAAAGGTAGTTGTATTTTTTGCTATGATAATAGTATTTTTTATAATGATTTCAATCAATGTGAAAAAACAAAAATTATCTATGATAGGCTTTACTATGGTTTTAGGCGGAGCTATGGGAAATTTGGTTGATAGAATTATGAGAGGATATGTTACTGATTTTATAAGTATGGGATTTAATGAAACTATAAGATTTCCATATAATTATAATATAGCAGATGCCTCCATTACAATAGGGATATGTATTATCGCTATAGGAGTATTTATCTTTAAAGAAGATTTTGATAAAAAGAAAAATATAGAAACCACTAATAATAATGAAGAAGAGAATAAAAATATATAAAAATAATGGAATTAGAATTTGAAAATAATGATGCTTCATTAGAAACAGAAGATGATGAAATAGATTTTATCAATGATAATAAGAAATCATATATAGTTTCTGAAGATGAAGTAAATAAAAGATTAGATATTTTTTTAAGCAAAAAATTGAATATCACAAGAAGTCAGGTAAAAAATTATATCAATTCTATAATTGTTAATGGGGCAGAAAAAAAGCTTTCATACTCTCTTAAATTGAATGACAATGTATCAATAAATTTAGATAATATATCAAATGATAGTATAGAAAATCCTATAGCTGAAGATATTGATTTGGATATAGTATATGAAGATAAATATCTTCTTGTTTTAAATAAAGCAGCTGGAATGAGTGTTCATTGTTCTCCATCTGAAATGACAGGTACTTTAGTTAATGCTCTTCTTTATAAGATAAAAGATTTTAATTTTGTTGGAAATAAAGAGAGAGCAGGTATTATACATAGGCTTGATAAAGATACATCTGGGCTTATGATAATAGGAAAAAATCCTGATATAGTATCAAGCATTCAAGAGCAATTTAAAAATAGAACTATAAAAAAGATTTATCATGCAATAGTTATTGGTGTATTAAAATATAATTATATGGAGATAAATTTACCTATAGGAAGACATCATCTATATAGAAAAAAAATGACAGTAAGAGATGATGGAAAAGATGCACTTACTCATATTAAAGTTTTAAAAAGATTTAAAAATCATACTATCATAGAAATTAATCTCAAAACAGGAAGAACTCATCAGATAAGGGTTCATACATCATATAAAGGCTTTCCTGTAGCTGGAGATAAAATATATTCAAAAAGCTTCAATAAATATACAGGACTTATGCTTATAGCTAAAAAAATAGAGTTTGTTCACCCTATAACAAAAGAGATATTGGAATTTGAAATAGATTATCCTGATTATTTTCAAAACTTTTTATATTCAGACGATATTTAATATAAAAATATATATAAATATGCTTATAAGCGTCATTTTTTGTCGTAATTATGATTTATTCTATATAATAAAGATTAAATCGGACTTTTATTATGATAAATATTGATGATTTTAATAAAATAACTAAATGGGCTAAAGAAAATGATGCCTTAGAAATAGCCAATATGAGTATTGATTATATTAATAATATCAGAGAATTGAATTTAAGTAATTTAGATATTATAGATATTCCTATTGAGTTTTTTAAGCTTATAAATCTTGATAGATTATATTTATCTCTAAATTATATTGAAAAGATTCCAAGAGATATTGGAAATTTAAAAAATCTTAAGATTCTTGATATATCTGCAAACAATATAAAACATTTACCTAAAGAAATTTTTTATTTAGAAAAGCTTGAATATTTAAATATATCAAATAATCCTATTAAAAAAATTAATAATAATATAAAGAGGCTTATAAATATAAAAGAAATTAATATAAGCAGCTGTCTTATCAAAAAATTACCAAACAAGATATATAGCTTAGAAAATCTTGAATTTATAGATGCATCATTTAACAGAATAAAGAAATTAAATAAAAAAATACAAAAATTAAAAAATTTGGAAGAGCTTATACTAAATTCAAATAAATTAAAAAAACTTCCAAAAGAAATATATAATTTGAGAAATTTAAAAAATCTATCTATAAGCGAAAATAATATAAATTTTAATCTTTAATATAATTATTTTCTTCTTTTTGCAGAATTATTATTATTATTTGCTTTATTTTGTTTTTTTTCAATATTTTTAGGCTTGATTGTTTTTTTTACAGATAATCTTTTTTTCTTAGGTTTAGCTTTTGCCCATTTTGATTTATCATGTTTCTTTTCTTTTTTTTCTTCTTTTTTATCATCATTTTCTATTATACTCTCTTCATAATAATCTTCATCTATATCATCATAATTATCAATATTTGAAAATATATTTTCAATATCTTTTAATTTTTTCTCTTTTTGATTGAAGAAGAATTCTATTTCTTTTTTAGTTAAATCTCTAATATGTCCAGCCTCTAATGTTCCAGATGTCTCATCATATTTGCCAACGCATCCTACTGATATTCTCTCCAAATCTATAACTTTATAACCTAGATAATCAAATATTTTTCTTATTTCTCTGTTTTTACCTTCATTGATAGTTAAGCGTATTTTGCTTTGAATTCTTCCTTTAGATAATATTTTAAATTTAAAAGGAGAATAAGAAACATTTTTTATAGTGATACCTTTGCTTGCATTGAAAAGTGCTTCTGAATCTATTTTACCATTTACAGTAACATCATAAACTTTTAATATTTCATATGAAGGATGAGTAATAATATTAGCAAACTCTCCGTCATTTGTAATTATCATTATTCCTCTTGATTCTGAGTCGAGCCTTCCTGCATAAAATAATCTTTCTTTGATGCCTTTAAAAAACTCTGTAATGATTCTTCTTCCTGGTAAATATTTGGTAGTGCTTACAACTCCAAGAGGTTTATATAATGCCATATATCTTTTAGTTTGTCTTTCTATTAATTGTCTGTCTATTGAAACTGAATCTTCTGCTTTTACTCTATATGCTGGGTCTAATATTACTTGATTATTTACTCTTACTCTTCCAGACATTATAGCTTTTTCGCAGTTTCTTCTGCTTGCAAAACCTGATTCTAATATTACTTTTACTAATCTTACGGCTTCTTCATTTTGTTGTTTTTTCATTTTTAAAAATTACTCTCTGAAATTTAATGAAATTTATAATATATTAAATTTCTTAATTTGTCAAAGATATATTTTATCTTCTTCTAGTAGAAGATCTTCTAAAAGTAGATTGTTTTCTTGTGGAGCTTCCTGAACTAGGTTTGAATAAAGTTCTTCTCTTGGTAGTAGAATTATTATTATCTACAGTTGTTTTTCTAGTGCTTGAATTATTAAATATGCTTCTTCTTGTTGAAGTTCTAGTATATTTATCATCATAATAATCTCTATTAATAGTTCTTCTTGAGCCGTAATCATCATAATATACAGGTCTTCTGCTGTCCATTAGATTCATAAGCATCATATATGTAAAAAAACTGCTTCCAAATCCGCTGCTGTTTGCCATTCTCTGAGCTCTTTCTGGCTGAATTTCTTCAATAAAGTTTGTATATTTAGTAAAACTATTTGTAGGAAAAGGGACATTAAATTCATATTTTCCCTTATCAAACATCATAGGACCTATTTGAGACATAGAAGTATTAACTATAACATCATTATCATTTAAAAATTGAGAAACTAAAAATATATTTTCTGATTGTCTGCCTGACTTTTTAGATTCTACTATTACTTTTATGCTATCACTTTCTTTATTTGCTGATACTACCTTAAAATATGATTTTGCAGGTGCAAAACAAGAAATAAAAATAAAATTTAAAAATAATAAAATATAAACTTTCTTCATAATCATAAACCTCTTTATTTTTTATCTAGTCCAAATCAATATAAGCAATTTTTTTATGCTTATTTCTAATTCCATAAAGTTATTGGATAATGTTTTTCTTTCACTTTTTATTAATAATTTCTGATATAAAATTTCATTAAGAAGATAAACCAAAAAGTCTTCAACGCTTGAATAAACTTCTCCGGCACTTTCTGAAGTATAAAATACTATTTCATTATTATTTTTTAATTCATTTGATACAGCATTTCTGATTCTATCTTTTTCATAATTATCTAAATCATATATATGATTTTCTAATTCTTCTTTATTATTTAAAACTTCAAAATGAAAATCATCTTCATAAAGAGCTCTTAATTCTGAATATTCTACCAAATCAAAATATTTTTTTACTTCGTCTAATATCATACAACCTCCATAAACCGAAATATATTATAACTAATATTTGTTGTATGTCAATATTATAATAATTATAAAAATGAGGTAAAAGTATATATAAATACTATTACCTCTAAATATTTATGAACAAAAAGAATATTAAGTAAAATATTATTAAAGAGTTTTCATATCAATTACATATCTGAATTTTGCCTGACCTGTTGTAAGTTTTTCATAAGCTTCATCTATTTTGTCAGCAGATATTATTTCTGTTTCTGGATATATTTTATGTTTCAAAGAAAAATCAAGCATTTCCTGAGTTTCTTTAATACCGCCTATCATAGAACCATAAACTTTTTTTCCGCCTGAGAATATTAATCTTGCTAAATCTATACTTTGTTTTAATTCAGCAGGAGGAAGTCCTACTATAGCCATTTCTCCGCCGTATTTTAATAAATCTACATAATCATTAATATTATAACCTGTAGGTATAGTTGATATTATTAAATCAAAACGAATAGGCACATCTTTTTTGGAAGTAGATGTGAATAAATCTTTAGCTCCCATTTCTAAGGCTTCTTTTTTCTTTTTATCATTGCGGGCAAATACATAAACTTGAGCTCCCATATTAACAGCATATTTAACTGCCATAGAGCCAAGTCCCCCGAAACCAGCAACGCCGACTATATCACCTTCTTTTACTCCTGAGAATTTTAAAGGTGAATAAGTTGTTATTCCAGCACATAATAATGGAGCTACTTTTTCCATTGGTGCATCTTGTGGTACAGTGATAGCAAATTTTTCGCTTACTACTATATTATTTGAGTATCCTCCGTAAGTAGGTTCATTATCATGAAAATGGTCTTTACAGTCATAAGTTAGTACAGTCTGACCTCTTTCACAGAATTGTTCATGGCTTCTTTTGCATGCCTCGCATTCTCCGCATGAGTTTACCATACAGCCTACACCAGCATAATCTCCTATTTTAAACTTAGTAACATTCTTTCCTACTGCCACAACCTTACCTGCAATTTCATGACCTGGAACCATAGGATATATTCCTTCATGCCATTCGCTTCTAGCTGAGTGTATATCGCTATGACATATTCCAGCATACATTATCTCTATTAATATATCATTATCTCCCATAGAATGTCTTGAAAATTCAAATGGTTTAAAAGTATCTGTTTTGCTATGTACAGCATATCCTTTAGCATTTATTCTTTTGCCTGAATTTGCTTCTTCTAAATTTTTATCAAGTAGCATAAATAACTCCTTTTTATAATTATAACATTATTATAACATTGAAGTGCACTCCAATGTCAATATATAATTTTGATTTTTTATTAAACCCCGCCCTTTATATTTTACTATATTATTTAAAATTAATAGATTTATTTTCATTTAAAATTTAATTCATTAAAGCATACCCGCCCAAGTGATTTTTAGATTTAGAGTATATTTAACGCACGGTGAACGGAATTTTATATATAATGTAAATGCAATTAATAATTTAATTTATATATAAAATTTTATTCTGCGTGCGAGTATATAAGCTACAAATTTAAAACCAACCTGGGTGGGTGCTGAAATTTTTAATTACATTAATAAATATAGTAAAAACTAAATATTCTAATTAAAACTATAAAATCTAGAGGGTGGGGAGTAGAGAATAAAATTTAATAAAATACAATTTACTATTTTTAAATAAGTTGTATAATTTATACAAATTTTATTTAAGGATTTTTATTATGATAGATGTAAAACTAATAAGAGAAAATATTGAATTAGTAGAAGAAAATTTAAGAAAAAGAAGAAGTAAAGTTTCACTTGATAAATTAAAATCATTGGAACATGAAAGACTTAATTTATTAAAAGAAGTAGAGCAGGATAGAGCCAAAAAGAATGAATCTTCTAAAAAAATCGGCGAATATATGAAAGCTGGAAATAAAGAAGATGCAGAAAAAATAAAAGAAGAAATGAAAAATTTCACAGAATCCTTAAATAAAAAAGAAGAGAAATTATCGCAATTGGAAGAGGCTGTTAATAATGAAATACTTTATTTGCCTAATATGCTTTCAGAAGATGTTCCAGAGGGAGATGATGAGCATGCTAATAAAGAAATAATCAGATGGGGAGAGCCTCGTAAATTTGATTTTGAAGTAAAAGACCATGTTGATGTAGCTTTGGGACTCGATATACTTGATATTGAAAGAGCTGTAAGAATGGCAAGAACTCGTTTTTCACTTATGAAAGGAAAAGGTGCAGCATTAGAGAGAGCATTAATTAATTTTATGTTAAAAAAACATACATCAGAGCATGGTTATACAGAATATATACCTCCTATGCTTGTTAATGGCAGAACTATGACAGGCACAGGTCAGCTTCCAAAATTTGAAGAGGATTTATTTAAAACTACAGATGATCCTGCTTTATACTTAATACCTACTGCTGAAGTTCCTCTTACAAATATATACAGAGAAGAAATTATACCAGAAAATATGCTTCCCATATATGCTACTGCTTATACACCTTGTTTCCGTTCAGAGGCTGGTTCTTATGGACGCGATATGAGAGGTTTAATAAGACAGCATCAATTTGATAAAGTAGAATTAGTAAAAGTATGTGCTGCTGATAAATCTAAAGAAGAGCATGAAAAAATGCTTAAAGATGCAGAAAGTATTTTACAGGCATTAGAACTTCCTTATAGAGTAGTAGTTCTTTCTTCTGGAGATATAGGAAATGCTGCTTATAAAACTTTTGATATAGAAGTTTGGCTTCCTTCACAAAACATGTACAGAGAGATTTCAAGTGTAAGTAACTGTTGGGATTATCAGGCAAGAAGAATGCAGATGAGAACTAGAAGAAACGGTAAAACAGAATTAGTACATACATTAAATGGTTCAGGTATTGCTGTTGGAAGAACTTGGATTGCTATACTTGAAAATTATCAGCAGGCAGACGGAAGCGTAATAATTCCAGATGCTTTAAGACCATTTACAGGATTTGATAAGATAGAAAAACCTAATTAATTTGTCTTATAAATAGTTTTTAATATAATATTGATAATGTAGGGACTAATAAATATTTATTAGTCCCTTATTTTTTTGTTTTTTATATTTTTTAGATTTTATAAAAATATGTTATAATGTAAAATATATTAGGAGTTTATATTTATGGCTAATTTATCTTGGAATGAAATAAAAAATAGGGCTTTAGATTTTCAAAAGAAATGGCAGAATGAAAAAAGAGAGAATGCAGAAAAGCAAACTTTTTATAATGAGTTTTTTGAAGTTTTTGG
>CALXXQ010000115.1 GCA_944392715.1 uncultured Brachyspira sp. | reverse complement strand
AGTAGAAGCAGTTGCAAGTACAGCACCTTGAGCTTGATCTGGTAATATACCAGAGTCAAAACCTATTAAAGGTATATTTTTATCTTTTATTCTTTTAATTTGTTCAGTAAAATCTCCTGTTACAGCCGCAAAAGCTATAGCATCTGGAGTTTTATTTATTTCACTATCTAATAAATCCTGCTGAATTTTTGAATCAGATTCTGTTTCAGGTCCTACAAAACTTATTTTTACTCCATTTTCTTTTGCAGCATCTTCAGCACCATTTCTAACAGTTACCCAGAACTTATGCTGGAATCCTTTAGATACAACAGCTATATAAGGTTCTTTGTTTCCGCAGCTT
The DNA here is from genome assembly GCA_944392715.1 of uncultured Brachyspira sp. GTDB lineage: Bacteria > Spirochaetota > Brachyspiria > Brachyspirales > Brachyspiraceae > Brachyspira. Next base: position 23,361 of record CALXXQ010000115.1, on the reverse strand, counting down.
GCTAATATAACTGCTAATCCTATTAAAGTAGTAACTAGTAATAAAATTTTTTTCATTTTATGCTCCTTGTTTTTTATTTTTTATTTTAATTTTTTCTTTTCTTCTATTAGAGAATTAATATTAGATTTCACTTCAGATATTTCTTTAGAATAATCTTTAGAATTATCAGATATCATATAATCTATTTTTATCCTTAACATTTCAATTTCTTCCTCAAGCTGTTCCAATCTCTCTTTTTTTACATCAACTTTTTTAACTTTATTAGACATTTTTATTCTATAAACGTCTATAAGAACAGCTATAATAACTACTATACCTATAGTGAAATATTGGAAGAACTGTTCAACACCTACAGAAGGAAGTCCTACTTTTAGTACAGACATTATATATACACCTATTATTGTACCTATTATAGAGCCGACACCTCCTGAAAGAGAAGTACCTCCTATAACTACAGCTGCGATTGCATCAAATTCATAACCTTGACCTGCACCAGGGCTTATACTTGAATAGCTTGCAGCAAATGTTAAACCGCCTATACCGCAGAAGAAACCTGATATTGTATATGCTATTATTTTCCATTTATTAGTTTTGATACCAGAAAGTCTTGCAGCTTCTTCATTACTTCCTAAAGCAAAAATATATCTTCCTACTATTGTTTTTGTTAATACTAATACGGATATTATGGTGAATATAGCAAGCATTATAAATCCAGATGGGAAATTTGATTCTGTAGCATTGAATAATATTCTAAACCAACCATAATCTGGATCTGTTATAGTAGGGTAGTATATAGTTTGAGATTTAGAGACAATACCAGATAAACCTTTAGTAACCATTAGCATACCTAATGTTGCTATGAATGGAGGTAAATTAAAATATGAAATTAAAAAACCGTTTATAAATCCGCCTAATGTAGCCACAGCTATTACTATAATAAGTATTGCCCACATAGGAACTTTGAAATTAGTTATTAGTACTCCTCCAACCATTGCTGCAAATAGAGAAAGTGAACCAATTGATAGGTCTATACCTCCTGTTATTATAACAAATGTTACACCTATAGCTAAGAAACCAATAAAATAAGAGTTTCTTAATATTAATGAGAATGTATCGAATGTAAAGAAATTTCTTCCTGCTATAACAAAAAATATATACAGTACTAGTAGTGCTACAATTGTTAAAAATTTTTGAAGCCCATTCTTTTTGAGATATATCAGTAAATTTCTTACTTTTCTTCTCATTTTAGCTTTGAGACATAGCTCTCCAGTAAAAGTATTACTTTCAATATTATACATATAGTTCTCCATTTATTAGTATTTTTTTATTTTAAATTATGATATTATCTCATAGTAGCATATCTCATGATATCATCTTGAGTTGTACCTTTTATATCTAGTTCTCCTGTTTTTTTACCTTCAGACATAACTAGAATCCTATCGCTCATTCTAAGTATCTCAACCAAATCAGATGAAATCATTATTATAGATTTTCCCATAGATACCAATTGTTCCATAAGATTATAAATTTCGCTTCTTGCTCCTACATCTATTCCTCTAGTAGGTTCATCAAATATTAATACTTTGCATTCTTTTATAAGCCAATTTGCTATTACGACTTTTTGCTGATTACCGCCTGATAAGTTTTTTACTAATTGATCTATTGAAGGAGTTTTTATATTTAATGATTTTACTTCTTCTTCTGCTTTATTTTTTACTTTTGCATTTTGCACCATAAGTAAATTTGAAAATTTATCATAATTTCCCATCATCATATTTTCAAATACAGGAAGTCCCAATGCTAATCCATATCTTTTTCTATCCTCTGAAAGATAACCTATTCCGCTTTTTATAGCATCTACAGGAGATTTTATTGATACCTCTTTTCCTTCGACAAATATTTTTCCGCTTTCAAATTTATCAGCTCCAAAAATTGCTCTTGCAGTTTCTGTCCTTCCTGCTCCCATAAGTCCTGCAAATCCTAAAATTTCCCCGTATTTTAATGAAAAACTTATGTCTTTTACTAAACCAGGTACAATTAAATTTTCAACTCTTAACATTTCTTTTGCATCTTTAGGTACTTTGCTTTCAGTTTTAGGAGTTTCATATATTACTCTTCCAACCATTAAATTTACTATTTCATCTTTATTTGTTTCTTTTGTAATCTTCGTATCTATATATTCGCCGTCTCTGATAACTGTTATTCTGTCTGATAAAATAAATAATTCATCTAATCTATGAGAAATATATACTATTGAAACTCCAGTAATTTGTAAATCTCTTATTATTCTAAAAAGCTCTTTAGTTTCAGATTCTGTTAAAGCTGCAGTAGGCTCATCCAAAATTAATATTTTTGAATCATGAGTTAATGCTTTTGCTATTTCTACCAATTGTTGTTTTCCTACTGTAAGAGAACCTATTTTAGCTGCTGGATTTATATCTACATTCATTCCTTTAAATATTTTATCAGCTCTTTTTATCATTAATTTGTCATCTATTAATCCAAATTTATTTAAAGGTTCATGTCCTATGAATATGTTTTGAGCTACAGTTAAATGATTCATTAAATTTAATTCCTGATGAACTATAGATATTCCATTTTCTTCAGCTTCTTTAGGACCTGATACTTCTAATGGTTTTCCAAAATATTCTATTGTTCCTGCATCCTTTTTATATATGCCTGATAAAATTTTCATAAGTGTTGATTTGCCTGCACCATTTTCTCCTATTAAAGCCAATATCTCCCCTTTAACTAGAGAAAAATTAAAATTTTTTAATGCATAAACACCTTTGAATCTTTTCTCTATGCCAGTCATTTTCAAAATTATATTATCACTCATAAAATAATGAATCCTTAAATTAAAATTTTTAGCATGATTATATTTTAGTAAAAAAAATAGTCATAATCAATATTTAAGTTTTATTTTTTTAAAAAAATGAAATTAAAATCATTTTTGTACTATTTTTGATTTTTTGTTTAAAAAAATGATAAATTATATAAAAATTGATTCTTTTTTATTGAATACGAAATAAAAATTTATTATATTATAATTATAATATATAAATTAAATGGTGCAGCTATGATGATTAATAATAAATTTTATTCTATAGCATGTGACTTTGGTTCATCTGGAGGAAAGATCTTTTTATCAAAATTTGAAAATGATAAAATGACTCTTGATGAAGTTCATAGATTTTCATTAACTCCTATCAAAATAAACAATTATTATTATACAGATTTTATTTATATGTATAATGAACTTCTAAAAGGAATAAAAAAAGTAATAGATATGGGCATTCAGCCTTCATCTTTGGGAATTAATTCTTGGGGTGTTGATTATGCATATATAGATAAAAACGGAGAATTGTTATCTAATCCTATAAATTATAGAGATACAAGAACTATAGATACAATAAAAAAACTTGAAAAAATTGGTTTAGGAGCTAGAGAACTCTATGATATAACAGGAATATCATGCATGCCTTTTAACACTATAATGCAGATTTATGAAGATATGCAAGGCAGGGCAGATATTGTAAATAATGCTTCAAAGTTATTATTTACTCCTGATTTATTTGCATATTTTTTAACAGGAAATATTTCCAGTGAATTTACTATATCATCTACTTCTCAGCTTATTGATATAAGAAAAAAACAATGGTCTAAAGAAATTTTGGAAAAAATTAATTTTGATATCAATAAGCTTCCTGATCTATCTGAAGCTGGTACGAAAAAGGGTTTATTAAGGCAAGAAATAGCAGATTATCTAGGATGCAAGCCATTCGATATAATAGCTGTTGCATCTCATGATACTGCTTCTGCTGTATTATCTTCTCCTATTTTTGATGATAATACAGCATACTTGTCTTCAGGTTCCTGGTCATTACTTGGGGCAGAGTTAAGAGAACCTATAATAACTCAGGAATCTTTTGAAAATGGTTTTACAAATGAAATGGGATATAACAATACTATAAGGTTTTTAGAAAATATTAATGGGCTTTGGACTATACAATTGCTTCAGAAAAAATATCAAATTTCATTTAATGATATGGAAAAACTTGCAAGAGATAATATTAAAGATGAACATAGAATAGATATTAATGATAATAGATTTTATAATCCTAAAGATATAGAAGATGAAATATTAAATTATTATAAAGATACCGATCAGCCTTCTGTATCAAAAAATTCTAAAGGTATTATAATAGCTTCAGTATATAATTCTTTGGCAGAGAGTTATTCTAAATATATTAATAGTCTAAGTAAAATAATAAATAAAGATATTAATAAATTATGCATTGTAGGCGGCGGTACTAGGGATAAATTAATATGCGAGCTTACAAAAGAAAAAACTAATTTAAATGTTTCAGTAGGACCTATAGAATGCACAGCTACTGGAAACATATTAGCACAATTTAAATCTTTAAATATAGTTAAAGACATAAAAGAAATGAGAAAATTAGTGATAAATAGTTTTGAAATAAATGAAATATAATATAGTATTATAATATTATTATTTATTTTTAAGGAGAAAAGATGTCTAAAAGTAATAGAAAAGATTTAGCTAAAAGTATAATAGATGCTTGTTTAAGTATGAGAAAAGACGGAGTTAATCAGGGAACTGCAGGTAATATAAGTATCAGATTTAAAGATGGTATGCTTATTACTCCTTCTGGTATGCCTTATGAGATTATGACTCCAGATGATATTGTTTATGTTGATGAAAATGGAAATCCTGAAAAAGATAAAATTCCTTCCAGCGAATGGAGATTTCATTTATCTATTCTTAAAGATAATCCTAATTTTAATGCTGTAATACACAATCATGCTATATATTCTTCTATGGTATCTATTTTAAATATAGATTATATACCTGCTATACATTATATGGTTGGTGTTGCTGGAGGAAATAAAATTCCTTGTGCTAAATATGCTACTTATGGAACTCAGGAGCTATGCGATAATATTTCAGAAACTATGAAAGGATATAAAGCATGTATATTAAAAAATCATGGATTAATTGCTGCTGATGAAACTTTACCTAAAGCATATCATGTAATGATGGAAGTTGAGAATTTGGCAAGATTATATATGGGAGTTAGAGGAATTGGAGATTATTCTGTTTTATCTGATAGTGAAATGGAAATAGTTTTAGAAAAATTTAAAAATTATGGACTGAATGTTAAACATAAAACTAAAGAAAAAGCTAAAACAAAAACTAAAAAATAAATTAAATCTTCTTAAAGCTATAGAAGATATTAATAAAATAAAAATATAATAGGGGGAATTTTATGGCTAGATATATTTTAAATGAAACAAGTTATTTTGGTGTTGGTATAAGAAGCGAGCTTGCTACTGAAGTTAAAGCAAGAGGATTTAAAAAAGCTTTATTAGTAAGTGATAAAGTTTTGGATTCTTGCGGTGTGCTTAAAAAGGTAAAAGATGTTTTAGATGGTGCTAGTATTGCTTATGATACATTTTTAGATATCAAGCAAAATCCTACTATTAAAAACTGTAAAGATGGATTAGCAAAATTTAATGAATCAGGAGCTGATTTTTTGATTGCTGTAGGAGGAGGTTCAGTAATGGATGTAGCTAAGGCTATAGGTATTACTAAAAACAATCCTGATTTTGCTGATGTTAAATCACTTGAAGGAGTTGCTGCCACTAAAAATAAAAGTGTACCTATTATGGCGCTTCCTACTACTTGCGGTACTGCGGCTGAAGTTACTATAAATTATGTAATTATAGACGAAGCAGAAAATAGAAAAATGGTTTGTGTTGATCCTAAAGATATACCTATAGTTGCTTTTGTAGATGCTGAACTTATGGCTTCTATGCCGAATAGTCTTGTTGCTGCTACTGGTATGGATGCTTTAACTCATGCTATTGAGGGTTATATTACTAAAGGGGCTCATACTATTTCGGATATGTTTGAATACAAAGCTATGCAGCTTATATCAAAACATTTAAGAGGAGCAGTTAAGGATAAAAATATGACAGATATGGATGGAATGAGTATTGCTCAGTATGTTGCTGGTATGGGATTTAGTAATGTAGGGCTTGGTATTGTACATTCTATGGCGCATCCGCTTGGTGCTATATTTGATATTCCTCATGGTGTTGCTAATGCTGTACTTTTGCCTATTGTTATGGAATTTAATATGCCTGTTTGTATAGATAAATATGTTGATATAGCTGTGGCAATGGGGGAAAAAGTTGATGGATTAAGCAAAGAAGAGGCTGCAAAATTGGCTGTTGAGGCTGTTAAGAAACTTTCTAAAGATGTTAATATACCTGCTAATTTGAGAGAATTAAAAATAAAAGAAGAAGATCTTCCTAGATTAGCAAAAGATGCTTTAGCTGATGTGTGTACTGGCGGAAATCCTAGAGATGTTACATTAGATGATATATTGGCTTTGTATAAGAAAGCTTATTAAAATAATTATATATTCTTAAATTTTATTAAAGGCTGTTTATGAAAAATAGACAGCCTATTTTTTTTCACTTCCTTTTAAATGGAATTCTGCTGAATAATTGCATATTTGTTTTGGGGTATTAAATGTTTTTTGCTCTAATAATATGCTGGCAGAATGAGTTCCTATATCAAATGCTGGAAACACTACTTCCGATATATTATTATTTTCATAAAAAGAATATAAATTTACAAGTTTATCAAATGTAATTATTGATACATCATTTGGTATAGATAATTTTAATTCTTTTAAGGCCTTTAATATTCCAACTGCTAATATTTGATTTGCTGCTAGGATAGAGTCAAATTCTATTTTTTCTTTTACTAATTTTTTTACTATATCATAACCGCTTTCGCTATTATTAAAATCTCCGTAATATACTCTATTTATACCATTATCCAAATTATGATTTTTTATACTTTCTAAAAATCCGTCTTTTCTTTCTTGGGCATTACTTAAATTTAGGCTTCCTGTGATGATTATAGGGTTTCTTGCTCCGCCTTCTATAAGTAAGTCAGTAGCCTTTTTAGAAGCGCTGAAATTATCAGATAAGTTTTTTATATATATATCTTCAAAATCTAAATTCCTATCAACTAATGATATAATATTACTGTTTTTATTATATGGAAGTTTATCTCTCTTGTCAGAAGCGGGAACCCATATTACTCCCATATCTCTATTGTCTTTTATTCTTGAAAATATTTTTTCTTCTTCTTCTATTGATTCATTAGTAAGATATATTTCAAAAGGAATATGGTTTTTTTGTACCACAGATACTATACCATTGAATAAATCCAAATAAAATGTATTGCTTAAATCAGGTATTATAAGCATTATTCTTTTTACACATTTTATATTGAAATCTTTATCCAAACCTTTATTTTTTAAAATATCATTAACTTTTTTTCTAGTGGATTCTTTTACCGAATTTGGATCTTTAAGCATTCTAGAAATAGTAGCAGTAGATACTCCGCTTATTCTAGATAATTCTCTTATTTTCAATTTTGTATTCCCTTAAATTATTTATATGTTTTATTTTTTTATAAATGTTACAAATATATTATATTATTAGATAAAAAAATCAATCCAAAAAAATAATTATTAACAAAAATTGATTATTATTAGCAAAATATTAGCTGTTTTGTAAAAAATTACAATAAAATATACTTATTGTAATAATATTGAAATATAGATTAATTTTTATTAGAACTAATTATACAATTATTACCAACCATTAAACTCCCTACGGTCGGGGGCTTCCCCACACTACTCGCCGTAGGGGCAACCCGCACGGTAACGCTTACCCTTACAGACAGCCATCTATACGATACTGAATGAGGTACTGTAAAGTATGTGGCTGAGTATTCATATATCTAACGCATTTTCTATTATAGACTGACCCTATCAAATTCTGATTAAATATGTAGTTTATAATATTAAACAAAAAATTAGATAAAAATTAATTAATAAATATTATTTACAATGGAAGAACATCTTCAATTCCAAGAGATATTTTTGCATCTTTAAAAGAATAAATTTTTAAATTATTAGTTTTATATTTTTTCATATTTTTATCTTCTGTTAATAGCCAAAATTCTGAATATTTATCGTTATTATAAATATTATTAGCATATGCAGATGCCTGAGCTACTATTAAAGCATCTATTTTATGTTTATACTTTTTAGATTTGCAAGCATCTTTTTTACTATCACATTGACATTCTATCAAGAAATTAATGGTTTTATATAAATTTCTATATTCTGCTATAGAATCTTCATTAAGATCTATAATTTCAATTTTATCAATTCCAAAAAAATACTTAAAATAGTTAAAAATTTTTTTTAATATTAAATTATTATCTTTATCATCTTCAGATTCAGATATATTTAATGATAATTCATGCATAACCAATGAAGATATTACAAACATATCTATTTTATTTTTTATGAGTTCAAAACTATTATACCATTCCTTTTCACTTTCATTTAATTTACTTTCTTCTTCTAATAGAAAAGACAATGCACATGTATCTAATAAACAGCAAATTTTATTATTCATCTTTATGCCTCATATCTAAAATTCTTTCTGTCAAATTACTAAAATCTATTTCTTTAATCAGTTCTTGAAATTCTTTATAAACTTTCTTATAATTATTGCTTTCAATAGCTTCCAATTTAAATATCTCTGTTCCTTCAAGAATTGTACCTTTTGTATCTTTTTTCACTTTAGCATAAATTTTAACATCTTCATATAAATGAGTACTCCACTTTTTTGCTGTTGCTTTATCTTTAATTGGAAATTTTATAGATTGATTATTTATTAAAATATGAATATTTATATTTGGAATTTTACCTCCAATATCTGTAATATTACCAACAAAGTAACCTGAATAATTATATATAACATCGTCATATATGTAATTATTTTTTACAGAGTAAAGTAATACATCATTTTCTTCTATATCTATTTTATCTATACCATACTTTTCATTAGGAAAGAATTTAGTATTTAAAATATCTTTAACTTTTTGAATCCAATTTTCAGACTTTTTATTACTACTTTCTATAAATTCTTCCATATTTAAGGAAATTGCCAAAGAACCAGATTTTATATTATTAAGTTTAAAATTTTTATCTATTTTTTTTATTGCTTTTACAAAATCATTGATAACAGAAATAGCATCTTCTGGTTTCATATCATTAAGGTTGATCTTATTTCCTTGTAGTTTAAAAGTAATAACTTTATTCTCCATAATATAACATATTAATCAATAATAATAAAAAGTCAAATACTTTTTTATGTTTATTTAATATCAAAAAAACAGTGAAAAGTTTACCTTCTTTCCAAAGAACTACCCCTCAATAACCCTAATCTCCTCCTCACTCAACCCATAAAGCGAATACACAATCTCATCAACCTCAGATTCTAAGATAGAAGTATCTCCACCTTGTTTTTTTAGCTCTATAATCTTATCAACTAGTTTAGAAATTTTATTTGTAGTTTTAGTATCAACTTTTGGAATAGGTAGCATTTCTATATACATAGCTAACATTCTAATTGCAGAACTACCCAAAACAATATTATTTTTAGTAAAGAACCACCAATATAATTTTGAATTTAATAAACCTAATAATACTTTTAAATTATAATTATCGCTGGTCATCATATAAGCATTATTAGATAAAAAACAGCATTCTTCATCAAAAGCATATGAAGCTTCTTTGCAAATTTCTTGATATATTATTTTGGGCTTATCAAAATCTTCTATGTATGTACAGTTTCTTAAATTATAGGCTGTTACTCCCTTATCTTGTCTTACTTCTAATTCTTTATAATATTTATCAAGATGTTTTTTTATGGCAGGATATTCATTAACATTTATAGGTTTTATATTTTTTTCTTTTAAACCATTGTGAGTATTGATAAAATATAAATTACTAAAATTACATGAATATCTATTTATATCTCTACCTCTTACTAATTTCTTTATTAACTTTTTAGAATTTTTATCTTTTTTTATAAGTTCATTTTTAGTATTTTCATCAATAATAAATGCTTCATTAAGTCCTGTTGTAATACCTCTGTTAATTTTTATATCCCAATCCTTCAAAGCCTTATGCTTGTTAATCTTATTAAAAATGCTCCTCTCTAATCCGCTCATTATCACCCATTCTCTGCCTGCATCACTCACAACGGCATCAAACTCTGCACTGCTAAGTTCCTTCAAACTGCCTGAATATGTTACACCGTCAAAAGAACGTTCTCCGCGTATATATTTTTCTTTAGTCTTGGAATAGAAAATTATGTTAACATCTACAGTAGCACTTTCAAACCTTCCAGCTCCCAAATCTATAATGCGAAGTACATCGGCATTCTTATAAAAATACTCCCTAGTACTAGCACCATAACCTGCACGCATCCACTTATTAGAAGTTATCAAACTAGCAACACCATCGGCACTAAGAAGGCTCAAAGATTTTTCATAGAATAGCTGATATATGTCACCCGTAGATTTAAAACTCTCATAACCTGCCTTCTGATACATCTCTTTTAATTCTTTAGCCATAGTCTGTAATTGTATATAAGGCGGATTCCCTATCACAATATCAAAATCCCTATCAATACCGAACTGCACTAAAGGCGAAAAGAACTCAGCCGATTTATTATCAAACGGACTCCAAGACAAAATTTTATTTTTTATTTCCTTGTCTAAAAAAGAAGCATTTTTTACAAACTCCCTAAACCCTTCAAATTTTATTTTTACTCTCTCTTTTTCCTCTATAGATGAAGCCCCGTAAAACATTTCGGCAATGTTCGTCATCATCTCTTTTATACCTTCTAAAATGTTGTACTCAAAAGTTTCTTTCTTTATATTAAAATCCAAACCTATTAATGCATTAGCACATATAAATTGAAATTCCAAATTCGGTAAAGTCCTAATACCCAAATTATGCTCTTTATCTTCTTTTTTCTCATCAACCACCAAAGATAAAAATGCCCTTAATTTACTTACTTCAATCGCTATAGGCTGTATATCTACTCCATGTATCATACTCTGAAGTATATCAAGTTTATATGCATAACTAAATTTTTCTGCATCATACAATTTTTTAAACTCTTCCTTAGTTCCTGAAGGCAATTTATTAATTATATAATCCTTATAATACTCATGCTTAGGGTCTAGCTTATCAATCACATTAAAAACCCTCTGAAGTATACCCAAAGGAAAAGCTCCGCTTCCGCAGGCTGGGTCTAATATGATCATGTCATGTATATTCTTTAAAATAAGCTCCCTTTCTTTGTCGCTGTACTCTATACTCTCATCAATATCAAAAATTCTGTCAATCTTATCTTTCATATCAGGAAGTTTTTTATACAGATAAAGCTTTATAGCCTCCATTACCATATAATCAACAATTTCCCTAGGTGTATAAAATGAACCTGTCTCTTTTCTCGCACTCTCCTTAGTCTCTGGATTTATCTCGGCAAGCAAGTTTTCAAAAATACGTCCGAGCATTTCAGGGTCTATGCTTATCTCCACATCAAAAGGAGCGCTCTCATCAACAGTAAAATTGTACCTATCAAAAAATTCAAATAAACCCTTTATTATATTATCATCTATTGTCTTTACTGCCTCATCATCTTCCTTCTTTGAAAATAGTCCGCCATTCAAAAAAGGTATATTCTTCTCATAATTATATATCACTCTATCCTTTGAAAAATTACGCTTCTCCATATCCATATTAAGAACATTAAAAAATAAATCCTCAAGTACATCGCTGTAATAATTTTTCTTATATTTAAGATTCTCAAAAACTTTGCTGTTTAATATATCATTCGGTATAAGTTCCTTCTCACGCAAAAACCAGCAGAAAAGTACGCGCCCCAAAAATCTTAATGCAAACTCCTTAGCCTTATTCTCATCCTTTTTAAAATATTTCATTACATCTTTATATATATAATCAAAATATTCTTTAACCCCTTTATAAAACTCCTTATTAACACCCTCAACACTAAATGCATTTTCTATACTCTCAACGCTCTTAAAAATATCGCTTGTAAGTCTGCTCTCTGGAGTATGCACCTTTATACCTTCTCCAAGCAAAAAAGTATATCTCTTAGGATTGGTATAATCCTTTCTTAGCTCAATGCCATTATCTCCAAATACAGCAGTCTTGTCATGCTTCACATAAGAAACCCTATAATTATTTTTCTTATCACTATAAAGTATAAAAAATATACCCTTTCCATAATTATTCCTCTCTCCGCCTGTAATTATCTTACTGCAAATCCTAGAAATCTTTACCCTGCTTGCCAAATTAGTATTTGTTATATAAACTTCATATACCCCTATAACTTCGCCGTCTTCAGTATTCAAATCCCCAATCCAAATAATTTTCTCTAAAAAATTCTTATTCTTTTCCAATATCTCTTCTTCATTTTTTATAGAACCATATTCCTCTGCAAAATTCTCCCCCAAATGCAAAGCCCATTTTTGTTTATTATAAGCCTCATCAAATTTAAAATTATTCTCACTATTATTTTTTAGATTATTATTTTTAGCCATAGAGATATCCTTATATTAATTTAATACAGTCATTTCATAAACTAATAATATATTAAAAAAACATAAAAATAAACAATATTTATTATCCTTTTGCATACCATCAAATATAATTGTTATTTTTATTTTATATATTATAATATAAATAATATCTTTTATAATTTTGGAGTATATATGAACATTTTAGTTATAAATGGAAGCCCTAAAGGAAATAACAGCATAACATTACAAACTTTATTGTTTTTGGAAAAATTATTTATAGAACATAAATTTTCATTTTTAAATGTAGGACAAAAAATCAGATACTATGAAAAAAATTTTCATGAAATAGAAGAAGCTTTTGAAAAGTCAGATATAATAATTTTTTCTTATCCCGTATATACTTTTTTAGCCCCATATCAATTGCATAGATTTATAGAATTATTAAAAGAAAATAATATAAATGTCAAAAATAAATTTGCAACACAATTTACAACTTCAAAGCATTTTTATGATACAACAGCACATAAATTTATAGAAGAAAATTGCTTGGATTTAGGATTTAAATATATAAGAGGTCTTTCTGCTGATATGGAAGATTTAACGAAAAAAGAAGGTCAGCATGATGCCATAAACTTTTTCAATTATTTAATATTCTCTATAGAAAATAATTTATATACTCAAAATATTAATTCAAAACCAAAAGATAAAGTTATATATAAAAGAAGATTTGATAATAATGCTTTGAATAAAGATGAGAGTAAAGATGTTTTAATACTAAGCAATACTTCAAAAGATGATGAGAATTTAAGAAATATCATAGAAGATTTTAAAAATATTTTTCCATATAAAACAAGAGAAATAAATATAAGAGAATATAATTTTCATGGAGGCTGTTTCGGATGTGCTATTACAGGCAAATGTGTTTATAAAGACGAATTCGATAATTTTCTTCGTAATGAGATACAAAAAGCCGATGCCATTATATATGCATTTACTATAGAAAATCATTATACCCATTCAAGCTTTAAGATTTATGAAGACAGACAATTTTGCAATGGTCATAGAACCGTTACAGAAGGAATGCCTATAGGCTATATTATAAGCGGAGATTATGACAGCGAACATAATTTGCAAACTCTTATAGAATCACGTTCAGAAGTTGGAGGCAATTTTTTAACTCATATAGCCAATGATAATAATAAAGATATATATAGTGAACTTGAAAAATTATCATCTATTATGAAATATTCTATAGATAATAAATGCACTCGTCCTAAAAATTTCTATGGGGTAGGCGGAATGAAAATATTTAGAGATTTAATATATATAATGCAGGGACTTATGAAAGAGGATCATAAATATTATAAGAAACATAATATATATGATTTTCCTCAAAAGCAGAGAATGAAAATGCTTCAAATTAAATTGGTAGGAGCTTTAATATCTATTCCTTCAATGCAAAAGAAAATGAAAAATAAAATGAATTAATATATTTTGATGCCTTATAAAAAAGTTATAGACAATGCAAAAATAAAATGAAGCTAATAAAATATTATCTTTGCTTTATTAGCTCCATTTTTTATAATTTTATTTTGAACAGAAAGTTATTCTTTGATTTAAATATTTTTTATTTTGTATTTCATCAACAAAAGCTATAGCATAATCAGCATAACTTATTGAGCTTTCACCTTTAGAATTGAAAAGTAATTCATCATGACCTATATTATATTGACCTGTTTTTTTTCCATCAGACTGAAAATCAGCAGAAGGTGATATATAAGTCCATAAAACATCTTTTTTACTTTTTAATATATCAAATGCCTTAATAGAACTTACAGCTACCCCCATAAAAATATCTGGGAAATCAGGAGTATCTTTTAATATCATAGTATGTTCTTTATTAACATATAAGCTTGCTGCTCCTCCTATTACCATAAGTCTAATATTTGTATTTGATAATATTTTGCATAAATGCTCCATAACTAATGAATGCTTATCAAGTTCTTTTTCTTCCCATACTCCAAATGCACTTACTATAGTATCAAATTCTTTCAAATCATCCTTTGTTAAATCAAATAAATCTTTTTCTATAATTTTTACTTTTTGATTATTTATTTTTGTTTTATCTCTTACTATGGCTGTAACATCTAATCCTCTTTCTAATGCCTCATTCATAATTAATTTTCCAGCTCTTCCATTTGCTGCTATTATTGCAATTTTCATTTTAATTCTCCTTTTTATATAAAATATTTTCTTTAATTAAAGAGTTGTAATAGCTATTATTACAATAATATTAACATATTTTAGTTGTAATGTCAAGTATTACAACTAAAATATTTAACCTTTTATATATTCCAATATTTTAGATATATCATCATTTATAGATATAGAGCGATTTTCCAAACTATCAGGAGAAAAAGCATTATGTAAATCAATAGAAGCATGTATTGAATTTTTATTTTTCAAAGCCATTTCCCAAAAAGAATATTTTATTATGCCTGGAATATTAAAACCTACACCTAATTCTAGAAATAATATATTTTTGTTTTGAGACGTATTCAAAAAAGATTTATATTTATCTCTAGCTTCATACCAGTTTTTATCTTGAACGAATGTATTATCGCTTCTTAAATTCATTGACATATTAGCACCGCAATAAGGACATTTAGGTATAAGTTCAGAAGGTATTTTCATATCTTTTCTCGATTCTATCATTTCTCTTATTTGTTTTTCATTATAAAAAGTTTCCTGCCTGCAAGGAACAGAGCATTGAAAAAGAGAAAAATCTCCCTGAACTTTAAATAGTTTATCATTATCAAAATCAGATGCTTCAAATCTTCCGTCAACGTTTGTTGTAATTACAAAATAATTTTTATTTTTTACTATATTCAAAAGATTTAAATGTGTTTCATCTGCGGGTATATCATATCTATTAATATAAACAAAAAGAGAAAAATACCCTCAAAATTCTTCTAAAGTAGGATATTTATAAAATCCTGCACTATACATATCCGTCAATCCATATTTTTTCTTATACTCTATAAAATTATCATCAAATCTTTTTCCATCATATAAAAATCCTGCCGAAGCAGAAAGTCCTGCACCTGCTCCTATTAATATATAGTCTGATTTTTCTATAGCTGATTTTAATTGTTCTGCTAATTTAATATCATTTAATTTTTCATTCATAATTATATCTCCTAATTAATTAAAATATTACTATAAAGTTTATAATCTAAGTCTTTAAATACATTGAATACTATTTTTATATTGTATTTAGTATCAGTTAAAAAATCTTTTACAGCTTTCACTGCTATATATGCAGCTAATTCGTTTGGAAATCTAAACTCTCCTGTAGATATACAGCAAAATGCAATACTTTTTATATTATTATTTTTAGCTGTTTCTAAACATGACTTATAACATTTGTATAGAAGCTCTTCATCATTTTTTGAAACATAATTTTGTATTATTGGACCTACTGTATGCAAAATGTATTTGCTTGGAAGATTAAATGCGGGTGTTATTATGCAGCTTCCTGTTTTTTCAAAATTTCCTTTCATAATTTTATTGCAGTAGAGTCTTAATCTAGTTCCTGAGGCACTATGTATTGCATTATCTATGCATTTATGAAGAGGCATAAAACAGCCAAGCATAGCAGAATTAGCCGCATTTACTACGGCATCTATTTTTAAAGTTGTTATGTCTCCCTGCCATATGTATCAATTATTATTTATTGACTTTATATCATTTATATTTATTATTGTTTTATTTTTTAGTCTTTCCTGTAAATACTCATCCTCTATATTTAAATATTCTTCGCTTATAGTATATGGGCTTCTTATATTCATTAAATACCTAAAATAATTATGTAATTCTTCTTCATTATTTTCTTTTATAGCATTAATTAAATTTTCATCATATTTATAATCAGCCTCTTTCATAAGAAAATCTATCAAAAATAATAATTTATTCATGAATTTACTCCTTAATGTAATCATAGCTATTACAATATTATTATGATTTTATTGTAATGTCAAGTATTACAACTAAATTTAGCTTTTTTATTTGCATTAAGATATTAAATGTATTATAATTTTTAAAATTTATTTAGGATAATTTAATGAAAATTAGTTCAAGATTTACAATAGCAGTTCATACATTACTTTGCATATTAGAATTTAAAGATGAAAAAATCACATCAAATTTCATATCAGATAGTGTTAATGTTAATCCTGTAATAATAAGAAATATTTTAATACAGCTTCAAAAGGCAGATATTATTACAGTAAAAAGAGGAACAGGCGGCATTTCATTAAATAGAAAAATAGAAAATATAAATTTACTTGATATATTTAATGCAGTTGAAAGTTTAGATAATAATAAACTTTTTAGCTTTCATGAAAATCCGAATAAAAAATGTCCTGTAGGAAGCAGAATTAATAATATTCTTCAGCCTAAATTAGATGATGTACAAAATGCTATGGAAAAAGAACTTAAGAAAACTACTTTAAAAGATATATATAAAAAATTAATAGATGATATATCTGAATAATTATTGAAAAATTATATAAGTCTATTTATTGACATAATATATTTATCTAGTATAATTTAGATTATGAATAAATATATTTTAATACATAGAATAATTAATGCATCAATATTTATGCTTTTTCCTATAGCAGCATTTTATATTATAGAGCATGCCAAAATAAAAACAGGTATTTATGAGTTTATATTTATCACTGTTAATGTTATTGAAATAGCATTGTTTGTTTCTTTTATTATTATATCTTCAAGATGCGAATGGGGTACAAGAAAACAACATGCTTTTGTAAAGGCAGGTATTTCTATTATTATATATTTGATGATTATTATAATGACTATTATTTCAATTTGAGGATATTATATGGGATTATTTGATTTTTTGAATAAAAAAAATGACTCATCAGATGATAAATATATAAAATGGCTTAAAAAAAATGCTGGAGAGAGAATGGATGCCAATAGAAAAGAATTGTTTAAGCCAGATAGATGCGATTTTCATTTAGATAGATATGAATTTGCATCTTCATATATAAAAGAAAATAATAAAGTATTGGATGTGGCAAGCGGCACAGGATATGGTGCTTTTAATATGAAATCTAAAATTCCTAGTATAGATATAACAGGTGTTGAATTGGATTCAATGGCTGTTGAATATGCTAATGCCATTTATGGAGAAAAATCTAATATTAAATATTTACAAGGTAGTATATTGCAATTACCTTTTGAAGATAATACATTTGATGTAGTAACTTCTTTTGAGACAATAGAACATGTTGAAGATGATAAAGGTCAGGTAAAAGAGGTTCTTATGGTTTTGAAAGATGGAGGACTTTATATAGTATCTACACCTAATGCTTGGAGTGAACATTTATTTGGAAAGACTAAATATCATGTTAGAGATTATAATTATGAACAAATTACTTCACTTCTTAATGATTACTGTGATATTTTAGAATGTTATAATCAAAATAGTGGAAGTATAACTCCATTTAATCATAAGCAAAAAAGAGGTATAGTGAAAACTACTGAAGAAAATAAAAAGCTTGCAGAATGTTTTATTTTAGTTTGTAAAAAACGTTTATAAAATTAGGGTTATATTTTATGTTATTAATATATATAATTTATGTATTTTTAATGTATTTATTTTATCCTCTTATATTTGTAATTTTTTCTATTATGATGGTATTTAATAAACCAATAAGAAAGGGATCTTTATCAAGACTTGGTTTTATATATCCTAAAGAGAATAGTAAAAATGCAGTTTGGATACATGCAGTTAGTGTAGGGGAGATAGTAGCTGTTAAAGAAATAGTTTTTACTTTGATAGAAAGAGGTTATGCTGTTTATTTATCTACTACAACTGTAGGAGGATATGATATAGCCAGGAAAAACTATGGTGATAAAGTTGAGCTTTTTTATTTAACTTTAGATTATCCGCATATGATTAACAAACTTATCAATTTAATTTCACCTGAATATGTAATGATAGCAGAAATAGAAATATGGCCAACTCTTATATACTCTCTTCATAAAAAACTAATTCCTTTATATATGATTAATGGTAGAATAGGTAAGAAAGAGATAAAAGGTTATAAAAATTTTCAATTCTTTTTTAAGCCTTATTTTTATATGTATACTAAAATATTAGCACAAAGTAGCCTTGATAAAGAAAATATGATTACTATAGGTATGCCTGAATCTCTCATCACTGTTACTGGAAATTTAAAATATGATATAAATTATTATGCAGATGAGAAAAAAATAGATGATTTAGAAAATACAATACCTGTAAATAAATTTGTAATAACAGCAGGAAGTACTCATGCAGGAGAAGAAGAGCTCATATTAAAAGCGATAGATAATTTAGGTATTAAAGATAATGTATATATAGTTATAGTACCTAGAGATATAACTAGGGGAGAAGATATACAGAAACTTGCAAATAAATTGGGATATGATCTTCCTCTTTATACAGATTATGATAAAAGCTCAGAAGATGGTATTATTATAAATACAATAGGTGAGCTTTTAAATTGGTATAAGCTTTCTGATTTGGTTATAATGGGCGGTACTTTTATGGGTACAATGGGCGGACATAATATATTGGAGGCTATTTATTTCAAAAAGCCTGTTATAGTTGGAAAGTATATGTATAATTTTATAGAAATATACGAATATATGAAAGAAGCTGTATTTACATGTGAAGATAAAGAAAATTTAGCAGACATTATACAAAAAGCATATCAAGATGAGGAATTAAGAAATACTTTAGCTGAAAAATCATATAATCTATTAATACAAAATAATGGTGCTTCTAAAAGAACTATAGATATTATTAATAAATACCAAGGTATAGTATAAGCTGATATTTTTGTATTGACTTTTATGTAAAAAACATTTATTCTTTAAAATAGAATTATGAAAAATTTTATGGAATTAATTTATGCAATATTTAAATTTATCTTTTAAAAATTATTTGTTTTACTTTTCAAATTTAAAACTTTCGTTTACTTTTTCATTATTTTATTTATCTACAAATTATTCCATATTCATAAAATAATAGTGTTAAGGAGGAAAATATGAAAAAAATTATGATACTAATCACTATATTGATTATGACTTCAGCTGCAGCCTACTCCCATTCTTTAGGATTAGGACTCTATATTCCATTAGGAGGAAGTATTCCTAGCATATATCAAAAAGATAATTTATCATTAAGTCTTAAATCAGCATTTGAAATAGGAGTAATATTTCAGCCTAGAGTTAATTTTAGAATAACATCAAGCAGTTATCATTATATATCTATAGGTTTAGATGTAGGCTGGTATAGAGATACATTTAAATTTCAAACTGATGCCAAAAACTTTACACATGAATTTGATACTGTTATGACAGGACTTAATTTAGATGGCGTCCTTTAATATTCCAATTGGGTGTAGGAGGAGGTGTTAAATTTCCTTTTTCAGGATCATACATAGAAAATAATGATGGCAGAAAATTAAACGGAGGAAATTTTTCAAGCAGATTTAATAATGGTTTTATCCCTTATGTAAGACTTTATACAGGTATGAATATTGCTATTTTAAGTTTATCATTATATGTTAATTTTGACATACCATATTATCAGATAAAAGATAATTTGTCCTATTTAGGAGAAGGATATAAATATCCTGGAAAATTAGGATCTGTTGATATAGGAGTTCAATTTGGTTTACATATAGATATATTTGAATTTGGAGATAATGGAATATAATTTAGTTTTATTAAAGAAATAATCATAATATATTGGGGATATATTTCTATATATCCCTATTTTTATATAAACTAATAAATTTATAATTTAATCATAAAAATATAAATACTATTATATAGTATAATAAAATTATTATTTTTTATATTGACTTTTTTGTAAAAAACATTTACCTTAATAAAAGGTTTATGCAAGTTTTATGGAATTAATTTATGCAATATTTAAATTTATATATTAAAAATTTTATACTTCTTTTTTCAAAGTTATTTTCTTCAAATATTCTTTTATTACTTTTAAGCTTTCAAATATTCTCAATTATTTTATCTTGCTGTTATATACCAAATTTTAATGGTTTATTTTAAGGAAAAAATATGAAAAAAATTATTATACTAATCACTATATTTATTATAACAACATCATTAGCATATTCTCATAGTTTTGTAATGAGTTTGTATGTTCCATTAGCAGGAAGCCGTCCTAGTTTTCATAAAAATGGTATTTTAACAGATGATTTAACTGAGAATGGAGAATCTGCATTTGAAGTAGGAGTGATATTTCAGCCGTCTATTTATTTTACAATTGATAAATTCCATTATATAGTATTAGGAGTAGATTTTGGCTGGTATAGAGATACATTTAAATTTAATAACAATGCTCAAGATTTCACACATGAATTTGATAATATTATTACAGGACTTAGTCTTGAATGGAAACCTTCAATATTTCAAATAGGTATAGGAGGAGGTGTTAAAGTTCCATTATCAGGTAAATATTGGTACGGAGACAATTATACATCATTAGACAGCAAAGCTTTATCATCAAGATTTGATAATATTGTTATACCTTATGTAAAACTTTATACTGGTATAAATTTCTCTTTAGTAAGTTTATCATTTTATGCTAATATTGATCTGCCTACCATACAAATAAAAGATAATTTATCTTCATTAGGTGAAGGATATAGATATCCTGGAAAATTAGCTTCTCTTGATCTAGGTGTTCAGATTGGTTTGCATTTACCTATTATAGAATTTGGTAAAAAGAATAATGATTATGGTATTAGGTAATAGGATTATAAAAATTTTTAAGAGTTAATTTATGAAGTATTTAAATATACATTTGAAAAGTTTTATAATAAATACAAGAGGGTAGTATAATAAAAAAATATATTTTAGTATTGACTTTTATATAAAAAACATTTAAATTATATATGGGTTTATGAAATTGTTTGGTTTATGATAAAGTCATTAAAAAAATACTCTAATGAATTTTATATTCCCATTTTAAATTAGAATTAAATATTAAACACAGAAATTTTGATATCAACTCTTTATAGAAAAAGTTTTATGACAAATGGGATATATTATTTATTAATATGTCCCTATTTTTTATATAAACTTATAAACTCGCTTGCAGCATATAATGAGCCTATTACTAGTACAGGTTTATTAGTTTTATTATTTGATTTTATATTTTCAATAGCATCATAAAAATTAGGAATATGAATTACATTAGGTTTATCTTTTAGATATTCATATATTTTATAACTGTCAGTTTCTTTATGAGTAATATTGCTTGGAGAGCTTAATATTATTTCTGAATCATGACTTTTTAATATATCAGACATACTTTTTATATCTTTTTGACTTAAAGCAGCAAATAATATTATAATATCATCATACCATTTATATACAGTGTTTAATACTCTTTCTAATGATTTTGCATTATGGGCTCCGTCTATTATTATATCAGGATTTTTCTGCATAAATGTTAGGCGGGCATTTATATGAAAATCTTTCAATGAATTTATTGCTTTATTTATACTTTTTTCTTTATAATTATTTTCTTTATTTAAGATAAGCAATAATGCTTTAAATGATAGAGAAATATTTTCTGCCTGATGTTCTCCTAAAAGCGATGTTGAGAAGTTAAATTTTTTATCTTTATCTTTATATATAAATTCTAATTTTTCATTGCTGTTTAATAATATTTCAGCATCAAAATCTTTTTTGAATATATATAATTTGCATTCATTTTCTTCTGAGATTTCTTCAATGATTTTTATAGAATTTTCTTCCTGATAAGCTGATATTACAATCGTATTTGGTTTTATTATACCAGCCTTTTGCATTGTTATTTCTTCTATGGTGTATCCTAATATTTCCATATGATCATAAGATATAGATGTTAATATACTTATATCAGATTTTACGATATTTGTACAATCCAATTTTCCGCCTATTCCTACTTCAATGCATGCATAGTCTACGCCATTTAAATAAAAATAATATAATCCTATTATAGTGAATATTTCAAATACAGTTATGCTATTGTATATTTCATTATTGTCTATAATATTTTTTATTTTTAATGTTATATTAATGAAGTCTTCTTCGCTAATCCATTCTTCATTTATAGATATTCTTTCTCTTTCATTTATTATATGAGGAGAAGTAAAGGCGGCTACTTTATATCCTATAGTTGATAGCATTTTTGATAGGGTTAAAGTAGTTGATCCTTTTCCTTTTGTTCCAGTTATATGTACTACTTTAAAAGTCTGTTTATAGCCTAGTATTTTTAATATTTCTTTTACATTATTTATATGATTTAAATTTTTTTTATGTAAAGTTTTTTTCCCCATAAAGGAGTATATATAGTTTAATGCTTCATCTATATTATTCATTATAATAATCCGTAATTTATTAACAAAAAATTAGCAATAGAATATCATATTTTAAAAAAGACTGCAATAATAGTGATGTATTTTTTATGATTTATAATTCCTTTCTAAAAAATAAAGCCGTTATTTTTAGTAACGGCTTTTTATAATTTAGATTTTAAAACCTTTTTTTCCTATCATGTTTATCATATTTTCTTTCTTTTCTATTATGTTCTTCTTCAACATAATCAGCAGGTTTCTCTAATAAAGCTTTTCTGCTTAAAGAATATTTTCCGCCTTTGATATCTATAATCTTAACCTTTACTTCATCGCCTATCTTTAATACCTCTTCAACATTCATAACATGTTTATAAGCAAGTT
>CALXXQ010000114.1 GCA_944392715.1 uncultured Brachyspira sp. | reverse complement strand
AAACAGAAAGATAGTGTTGTAAGAGCCAGAGAAATAAAGTATTATATAGATAATGGAAAAGTCGAAGCTGTGGGTGTAAGCGGTGAAATACCTGAGTAATATAATATTTTTATTTTTGATATTCTTTTTATCATGTCAAAAAAGTAATGAGCCTCTTAATAAAAATAAACTATATAGTGTTAATATTACTTATATAGAAGATGATGGTATTATTGGTTTTAAGCCTGGTGATTTTATTGATATTTTTGATGATGATTTATCTAAACTTACATATGATATTTTAGGTTATAAAATAAAATATAATTTGAAAAATGGTATAACTGATGATAAATTCTATAGAGATAATAGAAAAATAATCATAAATAATTCAGATATATTTAAAAGAGATTTTATAGATATAAAAAATATAGATTCTAATCAATTAGAAAATGATATACTCTATTCCCTTTCAAATGAAACAAGTGCAAATATAAAGAGATTATTTGGATATGAATATGGAACTCCTTTAGAGTTAATAGCAAAAAATATAGCTCCATCATATGCTCAGAGTATATTAAATGTTTGGAATAGTCCTGCAAGAGGAAGAAATGAACTTCTTATAGGTAATAAATTATTTATTTTTACATCTTTGTATTGGAGAATTGTTGCCAATGAATTTAAAGACAGTTCTATTGTTATAGTTAATATGCCTTTAACTTCAAATTATAGAGGGATGTCTGCTAAATCTATTGCTGATGGAGGTTTTGTAGATAGAATTGTTTCTGAGAATTATAATATAAACCCCTGCAAATCTATTGCTATAATAAGCACATATCAGCTTTTGAATTCTAATATAGATAATGAAACATTAAAAAAAATATTTTCTTATTATATAGTTCAAACTATAGGTATGATGTTTCCTAAATATGATATACATTCTGAAGAGAAGCATTCTATAATGTCTGAAATCGGTCGTTTTGATTATATGAACTGGTATAGCAATATAATTAATTTTCAATTAAAACCACCTTATAAAACTATCAAAGAATACAAAGATACTATAAAAAATTAAATACATAAAAAATAGTATATATTAACTATATAAAAATAAACATTATCTAAAAAATGTCTAATAAAAACAATACAAAAATTAAAAAACGTCTAATAATAATGTATTATATGTAGTATTACTGCTTTGTTTATAAACATAATAGTAAAATTATCGTAAATTTATAAAAAAACACTATTTACTTAAAATTAAAAGATAGTACAATTTCAATATAAACATTTTGATTATTATGTCGATTTTTATACAGGGAGAAAATTTTATTATGAAAAAGGTATTTATTAACATTTTACTGCTGGCTAGTTTTTCATTAGCTTATAGTTTTGATGAAGGTTTTATTTGGGCTTTAAAAGCAAACTTTAATGGCTCTGCTACATTGCCATCAATAAGTGCAGATGATTTAGATAAAATAGGTGCAGGATATATGAAAGGTGCTGTTGGTTATACTATGGATGGAGAAGCTGAGCTTGGATATTTATTCGGATCTGAAAGATGGTTTGGAATGAGTCCTGATAAATTCAGCGGTATGAGTGTTTTTGCTTCTTTAGGTGTAGGAAATGGATTTGCTGGACAGGTAGCAGGAAATACAATTAAATCTGGAGATATTACTTCTACAGTAGCAATGTATATTAATGTAAGTTATGCTCCTGTAATAAGTTTTGGAGTTGGTACAAAGGCTTATTTTTTTAATAGCAGATTATCTTTAGGATTACATGTAGGCGGCAAATTAATAGCAGACTTATCTCCTGAATATTTAGCTTATGCTGATGATAGTACAGTATTAACTCCTGAGATAGGTGAAATAATAGTAACTGATTTTATGATTAAGAATATGAATCCTGTAATGTTTAGTATGAAATTTATGATTGAATATAATCAGCCAATTAATGATAGGGTAGAGGTAATATTAGGTGCTTATACAAGATTTAATATATATTCACCTGGATATATAACAATGCCTGATAGTTTATTGGCATTATTAGAAGGAGTAAGACCTGGTTTTTCTTTGGAAACCCCTTTACCTTCATATTATATAAATTCATTAGATTTCGGCTTAACATTAGGCTTAGCATTTAAAGGATAAATAAATTTTTGAGGAAATATTATGAAAAAAATACTATTGTTAATTTTAGCATTATTTTTGACATCATGCGGAAATCATTTTTTCAATCCAAAATATTATTATAATAGAGGTAAGGTATCTTCAGGTGGCGGTAATGGGGATTATACTCCTCCTCCTGATGTAGATTTTGGAGATGATGAAGTATTACCTCCAGAGGAAGATCCATTTCAAACAGGGGACTGGAATAACCCTAGTTATCGTTTTGATATGAATTTTGATGATTATGTTATAGTAGCTTCTTTTAATGGTAATACTCAGCCTACTTACAAACTAGTGAAAAAGTCTAGCTGGCAATCTTCCAATCCTACTATAAATGAATATTTTTATAATGGAGATAATACAACAGGCGGCGGTGTTACTATGACAGGAGTTAAGTATTATCTATATAAATCAATGAATCCTAATTTTAAAGTTCATAAATATAATGAATCAGAAAGAATGAAAAGATTCTATTTCTATAGATTTACAGCTACTGCATCAGGTCAGCCTACAGACAATTATTTAATAGCAATAGATACATATTCTAAATTAGTATTTGCATTTGGTGTTCCTACTTCTTGGAAAAAAATAGCAGGTATACCAGCCCCTGAATCTTGGGGACCTGTGGAATTAGGTTATGAGGCAAGTGCTAGTGATAATAGTAAAATAAGTTTTGCTGTTGATGGATTAAAATATTTTTATGAGTACGATCCTGTTGGTATTGTAAAAAAAAATGGAGAAATAGAAATATATAAATGGTGTTGGGATTCTATAGGAAATAAAAGATATGCTCCTCAATTTGACGGAGAATTTGGAGATACTGATAGAGCTATAGCAGATTACGGCAGACCAGGACGTTCTCCATATATACCTACTAAAAAGGTTGTTGATAACAGACCTGTTAATAAGATGAATATTACAGTAAGTCAAGTTAGCATAAAAAATGTAAGTGCTAAATCAGCTAACAGATACGCTCTTGATGGTTGGCCTCAATTGATTTTTAATTGGAAAGCTGGCGACATAGAAGGTGTTTATGATTATGCTCACTTCCAATATAGATTTAAAATGGCTGCATATAATGAAGATAATGATGTTCCTGCTGTTGAAACAGTTGGTTCTGTATTCCCAGAAGAAGTTGGAACAGTTGATGCTGGTCTGGGTGCTATATTCGGTTCTTCTGGAAGCAGAGATGATGCCAAATACAAAATAGATGTAGGCGGTTCTAAAACTATGGCTGCTAATAAAACTTATGAAATACAGTATTATGAGGAAGATAAAAATAAAATACGTATAGACTTCTATTTTGATTTAGTAAAATTTGATGAAGCTATGGGTAATTATACGCAAATAGATTGGCCGTATAAATACTGTGAAAATAATAAAATAAGAGTTTCTGTTTATTATGATTATGATAATAATAAATTTACTTATAATTCAAGTAATGGAACAGATGATTACGGCGGAAGATTAGTAAGTGCTACATTTGAGGGAGGACAAGGATTAAGTGAAAATCAGGAGACTGATTTTGTAATAACTGTAGATGGTAATGATGGACCTCAAAAGAATAAATGTGGAAATAATCCTACTGGTCTTAATGATACTGTTGAATTAAGATTTAAATTAAAATTTAATAAAGTTCAATAAGAAGCTATTAAAATGGGTAAAGAATAATTTTATAATATTTCTTTACCCATTATTTATTTTATATAGGATTTTATTTATGAAAAAGAAAATTTTTTTATTTGTCATATCATTGATTATATCTATTTTTATGATATCTTGCGGAAATCATTTTTTTAATCCAAAGTATTATTATAATAAAAAGCCTGTATTAGATGGAGGAGGGGATATAGATAATCCTGATATTGGAGGAGGAGATGAAAATTTAGCTCCTGAAGATGACCCTTTCAATAATGATAAAGGTGATAGACCTTGGAATGATCCTAATTACAAATTTGAAATGAATTTTGATGAATATGTTATAGAAGCATCTTTTAATAGCAAAAATCAGCCTACATATAAGTTAGTAAAGAAAGATGCTTGGTATGTAACTGATCCATTAAGAAATGAATATGCTTATGATGGTCCAGATACCACAGGTGGCGGCGTAAACATGTCATCAGTAAAATATTATTTATATAAAAGTAAAAATCCTAATTTTAATGCTTCTTCATCATATAATTTAAGCAGCAGAATGGAAAGATTTTATTTTTATAGATTCACAGCAAGTGCAGCAGGTCAGGCTACAGATAATTTCTTAATTGCCATAGATAGATATTCTAAATTGGTATTTGCATTTGGTGTTCCTACATATTGGCAAAAAATAGCAGGAATTCCAGCACCTAAACAATGGGGATCAGTAGAATTAGGCTGGGAAGCAGATGCAAATAATAATAGTAAAGTAGATTTTGCTCTTGTTGATGGCATAAGATATTTTTATGAATATGACCCTGTTGGTATAGTTCATAAAGATGGTACTATAGAAGTATATCAATGGTGTTTAGATTCTATAGGTAATAATAGATATGCTCCTAGATTCAATGGAGAGTTTGGCGATACTAATAGAGCTATAGCTGATTATGGAGTACCTGGACGTTCTCCATATATTCCATTAAAAATGCCTGAAGATAATGAACCTAAAAATCAAATGAAAGTTACTGTTGCTGGTATTTCTATTAAAAATATAGACTCTATAACTGCTAATAGATATGCACTAGATGGTTTTGGTTGGAAAAAAGGTGATATACAAAAGCTTTATGATTATGCTGATTTTACATATAATTTCAAGATGGCGGCATATAGTGATTCAGATATAGCTCCTATTATTAATAATGTGGCAAAAGATATGCCAGATAAAGGATTAGTTTCTGGACCTTCTATAGAAGATAAATATAAAATAAAAGTTGATACTGTTAGTGAAAAACCTATAGATGAACCAGAATATATAATAGAATACAAAGAGAATGATAATATATATATAGAATTATATTTTGATATTAGAAAATACGATGAGCCTATGTTGGGATTTACTATGGAATGGCCTTATGATTATGTATCAGATAATAAAATTTCTGTTAAATTAAAATATAACAAGGAACAGAATAAATTTATATATGATTCACATTCAGACAGCTATGGAAATAGATTAGTGGATATTGATAAGTCTTATTCTCTTTCTGAGAATGAAGAGAAAGAAATATTTATAACTATAGATGGACAGGACGGAGATGAAAACTGGAAATGCGGGGGAGGATCTACCGGATTAAATAATAAAATAGAATTAAGATATAAATTAAAATTTGAAAAAATTTCTCAATAAAAATATAGAATAAAATGGGTATTGAATGCTTTATTTCTTTACCCATTCTTTATTTTATATAGGAGTTTTATTTATGAAAAAGAAAATTTTTTTATTTGTCATATCATTGATTATATCTATTTTTATGATATCTTGCGGAAATCATTTTTTTAATCCCAAGTATTATTATAATAAAAGAGATATTAAAGGAAATGATGAAGTTGTAGATGTTCCAGATTTAGGAGGGGCAGGAGAAGGTTTAACTCCAGAAGAAGATCCTTTCAATAATGATGATGGAACTAAACCTTGGAATGAACCTGATTATGGCGGATTTACATTAGATCTTGATAATTTAGTTATAAGGGCTGATTTTGACGGTAATAATAGACCTACTTATAGATTAGAAGCAGGTACTTGGACTTCTCATTATCCTGCTAGTAATGCTTATAAAAATGGCGGTAATTTAACAAGTAAAGCAGGAAGTTTTTCTATTAGTGATGTTACATATTATTTGTATAAGGGAAAAAATCCTACATATTCTCCAAACAGCTCATATAATCAAAGTGAGAGATTAAAAAGATTTTATTTCTATCAATTGATTGGTAGTTCTGCTGGTAAAGTAGTGGATAATTATTTAATATGTATAGATAGTTATTCTAAACTTGTGTTTGCTTTTGGTGTTCCTACTAAATGGACAAAAGTTGTAATAGCACAAATGCCTATAGATTGGGGAGCTGTTGAGATAGGTTGGGAAGCTGATTCTTATTCTAATGAGCCTGTATATTTTAATAAGACAGACGGCATTCAATATTTTTATGAGTATGACCCTGTCGGTATAGTTCTTCCTGATAAAACTATTAAAATATTTGATTGGTGTTTAAACTCTATAGGAGATAATAGCAGATATGCACCAAGAGTAAAAGATAATGTTATAAATTTAGAGAGACCTATAGCTTCTGCTACAGAAACAGAAGGAAGATCTCCTTATATGCCTATAAAAGTTGAAACAGGACTAAAGATAATATAACAATAATGGCTAAAAGCTTGAAAAATGTAAGTGTAAAAAGTAGAGAAGCTATATTTGGAATTACGGGTTCTCCTAAAAACAATGCTTGGTTTACTTACACAATAGGCGGAGTAGCTTATAATAATGAAATGGGAAGCGGAGTTATTCAAAATATAGAAAACTTAGATCCTAGATCTGAATCTATGACAGGTATGATATATTTGAGTGAAACAAAAGATATATCTGTAGGCAATTCAGTTAGTTTCTCTTCTCAAATAGTTAATGAGGTAAAAAGCATAGAGAAAGGTGCTACTATAGAATTAGCTTCACGTGTAGATAAATACAATAAAGAAACATGGTTTGCTGATACAGCCAAATTTGGACAACGTGGAAGCGGAAATATGGCAGCTACTTCTGCCCCTATTTTGAAATTAAAATATGATGTTGATAATGAGCAGTTTGTAATTGATACTGAAAACTCTGTTATGAGTAATGACAGCCTTTCTACAACTATAAGTTCTTATCCTGCTGACTTTACTCTCAAGAGAGGTGAAATCAAGGATATTACTATAAGATACAAATGGATGAAAGGTAATGATGCTTCAAATGGAGAAGAGTTTGAGATTACTTATACTTTGAAATTTGAATCTGCACAGTAAACAATTATAGGCATTGGATTAAAAGTCCAATGTCTGTATTTACTAATAATTTACTTTACAATATTTTATTTTAATATATAATATTTTATATACTATAATATGGATTGAAACTATGATAAAAAAAATTTTTATTACAACAATTATTTCTATTTTGATTGTTTCATGTACTTCACCATTTTCTGGCTCAGGAATAAAGTTTAGCAATAGAGCAGGAAATTATCAAAATACTGGTAAAAATATAACTGTTTCTATTAATTCTAAAAATAAAGATAATTTAACTATTAATATTTCATCTTCTATTAATATGAATGAAACTTTGACAGTTAATTCTGCTTCTTCAAGCCAGTATATTAGAGTCAATTCTGTACAATATAGCGGACATACTTATATTTTAAATTTTGGTAATAGCGTTAAAAGTTTTTTTATTACAGTTAAAGATGATAAAAATCAAAATATAGTCTATGATAAACTTACTATACAGCAATAAAAATTTATAAAAATAAAAAAGGTATATATAAATTAATTATATATACCTTTTATTTTTGTATTAAATTATTTTTTCTTTTACTTACTGAGGATTATCCTTTCCATGGCAATGTTTATATTTCTTACCGCTTCCGCAAGGACAAGGGTCATTTCTTCCTATTTTCTGAACCATTTTAACATTAGCTTGAGCATTTTTTACTTTACTTTGAATAGTTTGAGTATTTCCTGAATTGTTCATAGCACTTACATCCCCTTTTTCTTCAACTCCTCCATCAAATGCACTTTCTCTTTCCATACCATCAAATGAATTAGGTACTATTCTTACTCTCATTATCAAGTTTACAAGCTCATTATGTATAACATCCATAGTAGCTACGAACATTTTATATCCTTCTAATTTATATTCTGTAAGAGGGTTTTTCTCAGCATATCCTCTAAGTCCTATACCTTCTCTTAAACTGTCCATAGCAAATAAATGATCCTTCCATCTATTATCTATTATTGAAAGGAATATATTTTTCTCTACTTCTCTGAATATTTTTTCATCTATTTCAGATGCTTTTTTTCTGTATGCTTCTAATAATAGCTTAGTAAGATTTTTTACAGCATTATCCACTCCGCCTTCTACAGCTTTATTAGCAGCATCTTCATCTATGCCTATTAAATAAGTGTTAAGCCATTTTGTTACTTCTAAAGGATCAACATGTTTTTTATTATCTGATATGTCTTCAATAGTTTCTTCAGTTACTTCAGATATGATTTCTTCTACTCTAGGGGAGATGTCATCGGAGTAAAGTATATAATCTCTTTCTCCATAAACAGCCATACGCTGCTGATTCATAACATCATCATATTCAAGCAAATGTTTTCTTATATCAAAGTTTCTGCCTTCTACTTTTCTCTGAGCATTTTCTATAGATTTATTAAGCCATTTATGTCCTAATTCCTCTTCTTCACCCATTCCCATAGCAAGCATCATTCTTGATACTCTCTCTCCTCCAAATAAACGCATTAAATCATCTTCAAGCGATAAGAAAAATACGCTAAGTCCAGGGTCTCCCTGTCTTCCGCTTCTTCCTCTAAGCTGATTATCAATACGTCTAGCCTCATGTCTTTCGCTTCCTATAACATGCAAACCGCCAGCAGCAAGTACCCTTTCCTTATTAACTTTAGATTTTTCATTTATTTGAACTATTCTATCAATTTTTTCTATCATTTCATCAGCATTATTTTTTTGCGCCAATTCTTTAGCTTCTTCTATTTTACCAGAAATAACATTTCTAACAAAAGCCTCTTTATAAAGGTCTATAGATTTAACTTTTTTTGTTAATTCTTCTTTTTTATAAGGATCTCTTTCTTTAAATGCTTTATCTTTCATAAGTACAAGTATCTGTTCTATTTCAGCAACACCTTTAGCAACAGGGTTTCCTCCAAGTACAATATCCGTACCGCGGCCTGCCATGTTTGTAGCAAGAGTAACAGCTCCAGGTTCTCCTGCCTGTGCTATTATTGCAGCCTCTCTTGAGTGATTTTTAGCATTTAATACTTCATGATTAATTTTATGTCTTTTGAATACTTTTGAAAGCTCTTCATTCATTTCAACTGATACAGTACCTACAAGAGCAGGTTTTCCAGCATCCTGAAGTTCTTTAATATATTTTGCCAAAGCTTCAAATTTAGCCTTTCTTGTTCTGTATATTCTGTCTGATAAATCCTGTCTTGCTACAGGCTTATTAGTAGGTATAACAGCAACATCAAGCTTATATATTTTATAAAACTCTTCTGCCTCTGTCTCAGCTGTACCTGTCATACCTGAAAGTTTAGGATACATTCTAAAATAGTTCTGGAATGTTATTGTAGCATAAGTTTGTGATTCATTTTGTATTGCAACTTTTTCTTTAGCCTCTATTGCTTGGTGAAGTCCGTCGCTGTATCTTCTTCCCTCAAGTACACGGCCTGTAAACTCATCTACAATCAAAACTTCTCCGTCTGTAACCATATAATCAACGTCTTTTTTGAACACTTTATGTGCTTTCAATGCCTGATTAACATGGTGAACTATAGTACTGCTTTGAGCTCCGTATAAGTTCTCAACATTAAGGAGTTTTTCTACCTTGTGTACACCTTCTTCTGTAAGGTAAACATTTTTATCTTTTTCATCAAGTACATAATCACCAGTACCAGCTACCTCACGCATTCTCTCATCAACTTCAGCCTGTTTAAGCATAGGTATGATTCTGTCAATTTCATAATACATTTTTATGTTTTTCTCAGCAGGTCCTGATATGATAAGAGGAGTTCTAGCTTCGTCTATTAAGATACTGTCTACCTCATCGACTATGGCAAAGTAGAATTTCCTCTGAACTTTATCTTCTTTTCTAGTTACCATATTATCTCTTAAATAATCGAATCCAAACTCATTATTAGTACCATAAACAACATCGCAGTTATAAACGGCTCTTCTTTCAGGTGAATGCGGTCTAGTATTATCAAGTATTCCTACACTTATACCAAGCATAGAATATATAGGAGTCATCCATTCAGCGTCCCTTTTAGCAAGATAATCGTTTACTGTAACAACATGCACTCCAAGTCCTGTTAAAGCATTAAGGTATACTGCTAAAGTAGCAACAAGAGTTTTACCTTCTCCTGTTTTCATCTCTGCTATTCTTCCCTGATGAAGAACTGCTCCTCCCATAACTTGAACATCAAAATGTCTCATACCTGTAGTTCTTATACTAGCCTCACGAACTACTGCAAATGCTTCTGGAAGTATTTCATCTAATATATTTTGAAGTTTCTTTTTATTTTCTTCTTTGCTTAAATCTAATTCTTCTGTTTTGCATCCTATGTATTTTTCTACTCTATCTCTGAATTCTTTAGTCTTGTTTGTAAGTTCTTCATTGCTTAATTTTTTTATTTCTTCTTCAAATGTTAATGTTTTTTCAGCTATAGGCTTTAATATTTTAGCATCATTTTGTTCTTTAGAGCCGAATATTAATTTGAAAACTAAGTCCATTGCTCCCATTAGTCATAAATCTCCTTAAAGTAAAATATTCTAAAAATCATAAATGAATAAATAATAGTAAAAATATTTTTTATTAAAACTTAATAATAACATAAAATGTAAATATAATAAAGTAGAAAATATTTATTTTAATAAAATCGTATAATATTATATTAGCGGAATATATTAAATATTATATATATTATTTTATTGACTTTGAGTATAATTTTACCTATACTATAATGATAGGGGTATAATATGTTGGATAATAATAAAAAAAATAAAAAAGAAGATAAAACTATTGATAATATCCTTTTAGGAAATGCTTCTTCTGAAGTGGTAGATAGATACGGATCTGCTGTAAAAGAACATTTCGTTGCTTATAGCGGTGTTGATAATGAAGCTGGTAAACAATTAACTAAAGGATTAAAAGAAATATCTAAGTATAAAGTAAATCCTGAAAATGAGTATTCCAATTTAAAACAGCAGGCAGGTTTTTCTGCAGAAGTTAAACATGTGGCTAGAAAAAATGCTGAAAATATTATAAATAAAAATGGTGAGAGGGTAGTAAGAACAGATGATATTGGAAGAGTTAATGACCAATTATATGATCATGTTACTTATGATAAAAATGGTAATATTATAGAACAATCTCAGATGAAATTTGTAGGTCATGACTCATCAAGTGCTTTGCAAAAATTGGCTTCTAAAGATTATCAAAAGTATTTAGATAATGATGTTCCTATTAATCTACCTTCAGAACAATATGAAGGTGTAAAAATAGAAGCAGAAGCAAAAGCCAAATCATGTTATGAACAGGCTGAAAGATTAAAACAAGATGGAAAATTTGACATAGCAGAAAAAAAGATTGAAGAAGCTAAAAAATATGAAAAAATCAGTAAAAATATTCGAAAAAGTACAGTATCTAGCGATGAATCTATGGAAGCTAGAGTGGATCCTGAACTTTCCACTGCTAAGGATATTGTAAAATTAGGACATAGAGCAGGTGTAGAACAGGCAATAATGGGAGCTGCTATTGGAGGAGGTATATCTATAATAAGAAATTGTGTAGCATGTTTTAATGGAGATAAGGAACCTGAAGAGGCTATAAAAGATGTGTTACTTGATACTGGTAAAGCAGCAGCAGTAAGCTATGGTACAGCTTTTACAGGAAGTGTTATAAAAGGTGCTATGCAGAATTCAAAGGATATTGTGCTTCAAAATGCATCTAAAACATCTTTGCCTGCTATGTTAGTTACAACAACTTTGGAAGTTGGAAAAACTTTCAAAAGATATTTCATAGGAGAAATAGACGGAGTTCAATGTTTTGAGGAACTTGGAGAAAAAGGTGTTGGAATGATATCCTCTAGTATGTTTGCCGGTGTATTTCAAGTAGCAATTCCTATACCTGTTGTAGGAGCTTTAGTCGGAAGTATGGTTGGATATGCTTTCAGCAGCGCATATTATATAGAAGTTTTAAATGTATTTAAAGAAGCAAAACTTGCTCATGAAAGAAGATTGAAAATAGAATCAGAATGTGCTGAGGCAATAAAGATGATTAGAGAATATAGAGAAAGATTAGAGAGTCTTATATCTGAATATTTAATAGATCATATTACAGTTTTTAATGATGCTATAAATCAAATGCATACTTCTTTAGAACTTGGAGATATAGATTCTTTTATAGAAGGAAATAATAAGATAATAAATAAACTTGGTAAAAAATCACAATTCAATTCATTTAAAGAGATAGATGATTTTATGAATAGTGATATTGATACATTAACAATTTAAATATTAAAATAATATACAAAAAAGGAGATTATATGTTTTTATCTGAATTATGCGAAAGTATATATGATGAAGATGAAAAAAAGAAAGTGGCAAGAAGTTTGGCTGCTTTTATGGCTGTTTATAATGAAATAGATGAAGATGAGAGGAAGCAAATAGATTTAATATATTTGGAAATGCTTGGTAAACCTTGTCCTGAATCAGTGTTAACTAAAATACTTGGAGTTGAAAAAGAAAAAATAATATCTCGTTTTAAAAAAATTATTGATTATCATTTTGATCCTGATTATAAACATGAAGAAGCTAAAAAATTTCTTTTTGAAATAATATCATGTGCTTTATGTAATAACCGATATGATGATTATGAAAAAGAAGTAGTAAATGCAGTAGCTAAAAAATGTAATGTTGATAATTCTGTAGTAGAAGAAATGAAAGATATGATTAATACTGTATTAGTTTTAAATGAAAGAACTAATGAATTTATTTTTAATGATAGGATATAATTATGTATTTAGCTTATATTGAAGATATTGAAACAAAAAAATCATTTATAGCACAGCTTTATGTTATTTCAAAAATATATAATAATTATTTTACTTTGCAAGATTATTATTACTTTAATAGAGATGATATGGATTCTGTATTATCTTTTAATATTAGGAAATCTATTATTGAAATATCAAATTTAGATGAATATCTTATGTCAGAATTATTATCTTTTATTGATGAATTGGAAGAATATATTTCTAAAGTAGTTAATGATAATAATTATGATTTTAAAGAGAGTATAGTTGTAAAAAAAGTTTGGAAAAGATATTCAAACTCTTTGGAAAATATAGAAGATAATATTATAAAAAAAATTATATATTTTGAATTATTAACTATTACAGCATCTATGGATAAAAAATTTAATTCTTATTTTAAATATTTGAGAAATAAACTTGGAATTAGTGATATTATTTATAAAGAGATAGATAATCTTGTACATGCTAATGCGAGTGTATATAAGAGTATAAGAGATTTAGTAGAAATAGGTTAATTTAAAGGAGTAATAATATGCCGATACCATTTATTTTAGGAGCTATAGCAATAGGTACTGCTGCTGCAGGAGTTGGTGCAGGAGTAAAAGGAATAATGAATAATAATGAAGCTAATGATATTAATTCTTTAGCTAATACAACTATAGATACAGCAAAAGAAAAATTAGATAAAGCAAGAAATGCTACGTTCTATTCTTTAGAAGCTTTAGGAAGAGAAAAAATTTATGTATTTGATGTTACCATTAAAAGATTCATTGAGTCTTTTGAAAAATTAAAAAATGTTGATATATCAGATTCTGTAGGTATTGATGAGATAAATAAATTAAAATTTGATAAAGCTTATTTTAATGAATTAAAGGAATGTTCTTTACAGGTAACATCTATGCTTGCTGGAGGAATAGGCGGAGTTGGAGCTGGAGCTTTAGCGGCTTTTGGGGCTTATAGTGCCACTATGACTTTTGCTGCTGCTTCTACAGGTACTGCTATTGCTAGTTTATCAGGTGTTGCTGCCACTAATGCTACTTTGGCATTTTTAGGCGGAGGTTCTTTGGCTGCTGGAGGTTTGGGAATGGCTGGAGGTATGGCTGTTTTGGGAGGACTTGTTGCTGGTCCTGCTCTTGCTGTTATGGGATTTGTAGCTTTGGGAGCTTCTTCAAAAAAACTTGATGATGCATATTCTAAT
Source organism: uncultured Brachyspira sp. (assembly GCA_944392715.1). Lineage (GTDB taxonomy): Bacteria > Spirochaetota > Brachyspiria > Brachyspirales > Brachyspiraceae > Brachyspira. The sequence goes on along the minus strand of CALXXQ010000114.1, from coordinate 7,904 downwards.
TTGGCTGAAGCTGGAAGAATAGCAGAAGAGCTTGAAACATTAAGAGTATCAACTAATTTTATAAGAAGAAGAGCTCAGATGTTTGAGAGACTTCTTATAAGAGTTGATTCATTGTATAGTAAAGCTATTGATAATTTAGAAGAAGTTATTAATGAATTTGGAACTGATTATGGTTCATATAGTGAAGATGCTAAAAAAGTTGTGGCAAGTAATATTAAATTAACTCAAACTATCAAAGCTATATTGGATACTCCTATATTAACAGATAATGGTTCTATAAGCGAAGAGTCTACAAAATTATTAGAAAACTGCAAATTATAATGAAATTTGATTGCGATTGCTGCGGTATATGCTGCAAAAATATTGAACATGTACCGCAGCTTAAAGAATATGATAATGGTTATGGTCAATGCATATATTTGACAGATGATAATAAATGTTCTATATATGATAACAGACCTGAAATTTGTAATGTCGATTTAATGTATCAAAAAAAATATTCTAATCTTTATTCAAAAGATGAATTTTATAAATTAAATTATGAAGTATGTTTGCAATTAAAGAAAAATTATAAAAGATAATATATTGATTTATTATAAATATAATATATTATTAAATAACTATCATTATTTTAGGGTTTTTATATGCAGTTATAATTTTCTTTTTCTTAATTTTGATAATTCTAATTTTTTATTCTAAATATTTATTTTTTTATAATAGAGGACTTCAATGTTAAATGTATTATTGGTTATAATAGGTTCTATAGCCTATGGATTTCTACCTATTTTTGTTAAGAATATTATTGCTTATAATTTTTCTTCTCTTTCTATGGTTTTTTACAGATATTTTCTTACTGCAATTTTTTTATTTATAATTATTCTTGTTTCAAAGAAAAGCTTTAAAATAAATAAAAAACAATTTATAGAATTATTAATATTTAGTATAATAGGACTTGGACTTACATTTTTCTTTTTATCCAAATCTTTATTATATATATCAGCTGGATTAAGCAATATGATACATTTTGGTTATCCTGTTATAGTATTGCTTGTAATGATATTCATATTTAAAGAAAAAGCTAATATATTAAAATTTCTTTCTATCATTTTTGCTGCAATAGGTATAATTTTACTTACTCAGGTTGTTGAAGTAGAATCATTTTTAGGAGTGATATATGCTTTAATAACAACAATTACATATGGAGCTTATATAATAGCCAATAAAAGATGCAGTTTTTCAGAACTGGATACTATGGTTTCTCTTTTTTATATGTCTTTATTTATATCTGTGATTTTTTTAATAGCAGGAATATTTACAGGCTCTTTGCAGATTATTAATAATTTATATGTTTTTGGAAATTTTATTGCAATATCATTGGTATGTACTATATTTTCTTTAGGGCTTTTGCTTTATGGGGTAAAAAGATTGGGTTCTTCTTTAGCATCTATATTAAATATGTTTGAACCTGCTACTACAGTTGTTGCCTCTATTTTTATATATAATGAAAAGCTTACTGTTAATATTATTATAGGTTCTGTTTTAATAATACTTTCTACTATAAGTATGGTTATCGGAAGTAGAAAATAAAGCATAATTTTTATTTTTTTGTGTAATAAAATAACAAAAATGTATTTTTCTCTATTGACAAATTTATTTTAAATGTTAGAATGTACAAACACTTTGTAAGTGTCTCTTAATTTCTGTTATAAAAAAAAAGGAGAAATTTATGAAATTAACAGAATTAGATATTGAAGAAGGTTTTGTTGTTGATAAAGTAGCTACTGACGGCGAAATTAGACAAAGAATTATAGAGATGGGATTTACTCCTGGAGCTAAAGGCTGGATAGTTAGAAAAGCACCTCTTGGAGATCCTATACAAGTTCATATTATGGATTATGAAATTTCTTTGAGGAAGTCAGAGGCTAATGGTATAGAAGTTGCTAAATCAAATGTTGAGCTAAAAAAGGAAAGAGTATTAAAGCCTATAGAGCATAAAGATGTTAAAGAGGGCGATGATGCTTTGATAGAAAATAAAAGCGATATAGCAAAGAAATTAAAGGTTCCTTCTAATAATACTAAATTTAAAATCGCTATAGCAGGAAACCCTAATTCTGGAAAAACAACTATATTTAATGCTTTAACAGGTGCTAATTATAAAGTTGCTAATTATCCTGGTGTAACAGTAGAAAAAAGACAGGCTAATATGCTTTATAATGGATATACTTATGATTTAATAGATTTACCTGGTGTTTATAGTTTGAGTGCTTATTCACAAGATGAGGTTGTTGCTTGCGATGTTCTTCTTAATGAAAAGCCTGATTTTATAATAAATGTTATAGATTCTACAAATTTGGAAAGAAATCTTTATCTTACATTACAATTGGTAGAATTAGGTATTCCTATAGTATGCGTTCTTAATATGTATGAGCATGCTGAAAAAAATGGTATACAAATAGATGAGAAGAATTTAGGAGAGCTTTTCAAGTTTCCTGTAATGAAAGTTCATGGTAATAAATATGAAAGTGCAGTTATGATATTAGATAAAATAGAGGAGATGTATACTTCAGGAAATAAGCTTCATAGAGATTCTGCTATAAGATATGGAGAAGAAGTTGAAAACTCTATCAAAAATATTGTAGATACTATGCATGGAGATATAAGCGAGATTCATAAAAGATGGCTTGCTATTAAAACTTTAGAGAAAGATGAGAGAGCTATTCATTCAATTAGAAGAGAATGTAATAATGGCGGAGAAGTAATAGAAGTTTTAAATAAAGAAATAATAAAATTAGAAACCTCTATGAATGCTAAAACAGATTCTATAATGGCAGATAAGAGATATTCATATATAAGAGGGGCTTTACAAGAGGCTGTTCATAAGGATAATATACAGGCATTCAATTTTACAGAGGCTGCTGATGTAATATTTTTAAATAAATGGCTTGGACTTCCAATATTTTTGGTTGTATTATGGCTTATATTCAAAGTAACATTTACTGTAGGAGCTTATCCTCAGGGCTGGCTTGAAGCTGGAATAGGGGCATTATCTGGTTTTGTAGGCAGTTTGCTTCCAGATGGCAGTTTGATACAGTCTGTTGTAGTTGATGGTGTTATAGGCGGTGTTGGGGCAGTATTATCATTCCTTCCTTTGGTATTGATATTGTTTACAGGTATTTCATTTTTGGAAGACTGCGGATATATGGCTAGAGCTGCTTTCTTAATGGATAAGATAATGCATAAATTGGGTTTGCATGGTCAATCATTTATACCTCTTTTCCTAGGTTTTGGATGTACTATTCCAGCTGTTATGGCGGCTAGAACATTAAGAAGTAAAAAAGATAGAATAGTAACAGTTTTAATTACTACATTTATGAGTTGCGGTGCCAGACTTCCTGTTTATATATTGCTTATAGGTGCTTTCTTTGCTCCTAAAATGGCTGCTTCTGTGATGTTTAGTATATATATGATTGGTGTATTAATGGCATTTTTAATAGCCTTTATATTTAGAAAAGCTTTCTTTAAAGGTGAAGAGACTCCTTTTGTAATGGAGCTTCCTCCATATAGAATACCAAGAGCTAAGGCTGTATTAAGACATATGTTTGACAGAGGCTGGATGTATGTTAAAAAAGCTGGTACTTATGTATTTGCTGCTTCTATTATAATATGGGCTTTAATGACATTCCCTCAGTATAATCCTAGTGAAGAGGATAATGCTAGACTTATGCAGGAGGCTAAGGTATTGGCTGCTAGTCAAGGTTTAGATTCTAATGATGAAGAGGTTGTAACTGCTGAATTTGATAGATTGGTTGCTTCTGAAGGTTTAAAAAATAGTTATGCTGGCAGAATAGGTACATTTATAGAACCTGTATTGAAACCTTTAGGATTTGATTGGAGAATAGGTATTGGGCTTGTTGCAGGAGGAGCTGCTAAAGAGGTATTTGTTTCTACTATAGCTCAAATTAAATCTATAGAAGATGGTGATGAAGCTATTCTTACAGAATCATTACAGAATGATCCAGTATTTAATCCTATAGTGGCATATACATTACTTCTTTTTGTACTGCTATATTTCCCTTGTTTTGCTGCAATTGGTGTTATAGGCGCTGAGATAGGTAATAAATGGATACCTTTCTTAATGATTTATACACTAGCAGTTGCTTGGATAGTAAGTTTTGCTTTCTATCAGATTGCTGGAAGGATAGCAGGTATTATATAATTTTGATCCATAGGATAGTTTTTTAATATAGTGTTTAGTCTGAGGCTTTGTTTAAAACAAAGTCTTGGACGTTTTATTTTTTATCAAAATTCAAATAATAGTAGAATAATCAATAAAAATATTGTTTACTTAATTCATATTATTAGTATAATTATAAAGTTAAAATTATATATTTTTATATATTGCTATGAAAAATACTTTATTTATTATATTATTATTTATATTTTTAAATACATGCGGCAGTCATTTCAGTCCAAGATATTATTATCAGCAAATGGGAAATACAAGTGCAGGAAATGGTACAGATGAGCCTGATATTGGAGGAGAGGATATTTTAGATCCTAGCGAAGATCCTTTCAAAACAGGAGAATGGAATAAACCTGATTATAGAAACTTTACTCTCGATCTTGATAAAGATTATGTTATAGCTGCTTCTTTCGGATTAAAAAATGAACCTAAATATATGCTTATAAAAGATGATACTTGGAAAATTAATGATACTTCTAGAAATGAATATTATTATGATGGAACTAATACTAAAGCTGCAGGGTTCACAGTTAATAAAGTTAAATATTATATGTATAAGAATATGAATCCTACTTTTGGTTCTACAAGTGCTTATAATAAAAGCGATAGATTAAAAAGATTTTGGTTTTATAGATTTACTGGAAGTGCGGGGCTTGAAACAGATAATTATTTAATAGCAATAGATAGTTATTCTAAATTAGTATTTGCATTTGCTATACCTGTAAAATGGAAAACTATTGTAGGAATACCTGCTCCTATGGAATGGGGTGCTGTTGAATTGGGCTGGGAGGCTAGTGCCGATAGTGCTAGTTTAAATAAACAAATAAAATTTGCTGTTGATGGATTTACTTATTTTTATGAATATGATCCTGTTGGTATAGTGCATTCTGATGGAAATATAGAAATATATGATTGGTGTATTCAGTCTATAGCGAATAATAATAGATATGCTCCTAGAGTAGAAGGCGGTAAAATAGATTTATCAAGGGATATTGCTGATATTGGAAAACCTGGACGCTCTCCTTATATGCCTATGAAAGTTGTTCAGAAAAATAAAATAGCTCTTAATATTCAAAATATAGAAATAGAAAATATAAGTGCCAAAAGTAAAAGCGGTAATAATTATTTATCTGAAGCTGGATTTTCTTATGATATTAGAGCAGGTTATAAATTAAATACTGAAGCATTAACATTTAATAGTATGGCAACTAAGGAAAAACCTAGTTTATTTTTTGATTCTTTATTTAAAATAGCAGTTGGTGCTGTAAAAAATATTATTTCTACAGTGTATACTCTTGATATACAATACGAAGATAAAGATGAAGTATATATTGCTTTAGATGCTAATATAACTATGTATGATAAAAAACTTACAGTTCCTCAATTTCAAAATGAGGTTATTATAATAGATAAAGAAAATCCTACTATAAATTTCAAATATGATAAAACTCAGGATGCATTTATTTTTAGCAGTATATCTGGTGCCAATAGCGGAAAAATTATAGAACATACTCAAGGCTTTACTTTGAAAAAAGGTGAAACTAAAGTTTTTTATGCTATCATAGAAGATGTTAATATTGGTGAAAATAATGGTGCTGAGGCAAGTGGAAGAATAAAATTAATATATACATTATCATATTAATTTATATAATTTTTTTATAATAATGATAATTTTTTTTAAAAAGTTATAAAAAGTTAAATATATACTGTTTATTTTCTTTAATAAATGGCTTATTTTTAAAAAAGAATTTGTTTAACTAAGGCTATACTATAATTTATTAAGGAAATGCTTATGTATAATGATTTTTATAATGATAATACAAAATTTAGTAATGCCTTTGAAAATGTTAATTTGGATATTGCAAATGAAAAACAAATATTAGCTTCTATCATTTCTAATGGTATATCTTTAGAAAAGGCGAATGCTATAGTGGAAAAACTTTATTATAATTTTTATAATCTTCATAATATAGTTAATGCTTCTGAAGAGGAATTGTCAAAAGTTAAAGGGCTTAATTTAAAAAAAATTAATTTGATAAAAAGTATTCCTTCTATTCTTGAATATTATTTACTTAGCAGTTTAAAAGCAGCATCTCCTCATATCAAGAAAAAGGATTTAATTGATTATCTTATTATAAAATTAGGGAAACTTAAATTTGAAACTTTTTCTATTATTTGTTTAGACATAAATAAAAGGTTTATATCTATGGAACATATATTTAGAGGAACAATAGATTCCGCCACTATATATCCAAGAGATTTAGTAGAAAAGTCATTATCATTAGGGGCAAGTTATGTAATTGTATCGCATAATCATCCTTCTGGAATATCAAAACCTTCAAAAGAAGATATTGAAATTACAAAGGTTTTATATAAAGCTTTTATGATGGTAGATATAAAGATGCTCGATCATATTATAGTTGCTGGTAATTCTTTTTATAGTTTTAGAGAAGATGGTATGTTTGATAAATACAAACATAATGCGGAGGTTTGAATATGCTTACTACTAATTTGAAAAAGCCTTTTTATAATAATATAGTTAGCGATAGTAAAGAAGATAATGATTCCAATAAAGAAATATTAAGGGATGATGATGAACTTATATCTTCTGTTGGAAAAAATATAAGAGCTATAAGAAAATCACAGACTAAAACTATATCTGAAATAGCTGATATGTCTGGAATCTCTGCAAAATATTTACAGAGTGTTGAGGTTGGTAAAAGAAATATATCAATAATTAATTTAAATAAAATAGCAAAAGCATTAAATGTTCCTATAGCTATACTATTTAGTTATGATCATATAGAAAAGACTAAAAAACTTTTATATATAGCAAATAAGTTAAAAAATTATTCTGTTTTGCAATTGTCTAATATAGATACCATAATAAAAGATTTGAAAAATATTGTAGATTAGTAATGATATTAGTGATAAATTTTTAACAAATTAGATGATAATTTATTTAATTAATTTGTTATCTATTTATAAGAATTTATCACTAAGATAGTTTTTATAATTTACATTAAGTGAAAATATATGCATTTTTCATTAGTATAATTTTTCATATAGCTTAAAATAGTTAGTATATAAATTTATTAAAATTTTCATAGTTTATAAGTAAATTATAATTATTGTTAGCTAATATATAGAATAATAATTTTTAAATATTAGAATTGAAATATAAAAGCGAGTCGTAGCCAACTAGTGAGTTTACTCACTAGCTTATTATAGGCGTAGACGAGCATAACAATAATAATAAATAATAATTTGTTATTGTTTTTTTTATTCTTCCGATAATTTTAAAATGGAATTTATTTTACAAAAACATTAAATTTTAGTTGTTATTAATGTATATTATTTTAGGAGAGGTGTTTATATGGCAACAAGTGAAGCTTTTCTTGATGAAGTATATAAAAATGCAGTAGAAGCAGAGGTAAATAAAAGAAGCACAACGCTTTCTAATTTGGCTGATAATGCTAGAGATTATCAAAGAGAAATATCTGCTTATGAAGATTTGAAAGCTAGATTAAATACCCTTTCAACTGCATCTAAAGAGCTTTATGGTTTTCGTTCACCTTTTAGGAAATTTGTAGGTACAGGTGATGGAATACCTGATTATTTTACAGTAACTGCAAATAGGCTTGCAAATACTACTACATAT
>CALXXQ010000113.1 GCA_944392715.1 uncultured Brachyspira sp. | reverse complement strand
TCTATTATAAGACGAATACCAGCTCTGTTACTTGATTCATCTCTAATATCAGCAACACCTTCAATTTTTCCCTGTTTAACTAAATCTGCTATTTTTTCATGCAAAGTAGTTTTTACAACTCCGTAAGGAAGTTCTTTTACTACTATAGCCTCTCTGTCTCTTTTTGTTTCTTCTATTTCAAGTCTTGCTCTTAATTTTATTCTTCCCTTTCCTGTAGTATAAGCTTCTTTTATGCCTTCTTTACCATATATAATACCAGCAGTAGGGAAATCAGGACCTTGAACATAACGCATTAAATCTTTAATTTCAGCATCCTGATGATCTATGTAATAAACTACAGCATTTACAACTTCTTTCAAGTTATGAGGAGGCATATTAGTAGCCATACCAATGGCAATACCCATACTTCCATTAACTAAAAGCTGAGGAACTGTTGCTGGAAGAACAGAAGGCTCAGTTCTAGAATCATCAAAGTTTGGTACGAATTTAACAGTTTCTTTTTCTATATCATTAAGCATCTCTTCAGCAAAACGCGTCATTCTAGCTTCTGTATAACGCATTGCTGCAGGAGGGTCATCATCTATAGAACCAAAATTACCCTGTCCGTCTACAAGCAAATATCTCATAGAGAAATCTTGTGCCATTCTAACCATTGTACCATAAACAGCGGCATCTCCATGCGGGTGATAACGTGCTAAAACTTCCCCTACAGTAGCAGCGGACTTTTTATAGGGCTTATCATGAGTAAGATTAGCATCATACATGGCATAAAGTATTCTTCTATGAACAGGTTTTAATCCATCTCTAACATCAGGCAATGCCCTAGATACTATAACACTCATAGCATAAGTTAAATATGATTCTCTTAATTCATTTTCTATCGATATATGATCTACTCTTTTTAGTATATCCTTTGTCAGTGTAGAATATTGTCTCTCTTCTGAAGACTCTGGTTTATTCTTTTTTACTGCCATATATTTTTATCCTTTTAAAAAATATTCCTACAATTATAACATTTTAATGTATAAAAATCAAACAATAATAAAGAAGAAAATACAAAAATTAATAATGTTATTAAATTGATGCTTAAAAATAGAAAAAAATTATATAAAGTAAAAAAATAAATATAATTAAAATATAATTATATAAAACATATAATACTATTTTAAATATTTTGTATTTCTAAAAATATAGAATTTTAGATATTAAAATCAATTTTATTTTAAATAATCTTCTCTTCCAATAACTTTAGCTAAATGATATATTACTGTTTGACGCTGAATAGGCTTAACAATATAGCCATCCACTTTTAATTTTAAAAATTCCATCAATACGCCTTTATTTGCATAAGATGTTACTACTACTATTTTAGAATCTATATTTAATGCTCTTATTCTCTTAAGTAAATCAATCCCATTCATTTGCGGCATTTCAAAATCCATCATTATTATGTCAGGCTTATCTTCTGCTTCTCTAAGTTTTTTCAAAGCATCCATAGCTCCGTCAGATTCTAAAGTAACTTCAAATTCTTCTGATAATAATATCTTTTTTTCAGCTAATCTTATAGTGCTGGAATCATCTATAACCATAACTTTATATGGTCTTCCTGCCTTATCATTATATCCCAATGGAAAACTTGACATAAAATACCCCATAAATATTATATACCATTATAATTTATAATAATTATTAATATTGTCAATTATTTTTTATAAAAATAATAATATAAATTCATATTATGCATATACTATATATTTGATTTTTATATTTTTTTTGTTATTATAAATAAATGAATATATCCGCAAAATTGCACAATTTAATGAACAGTAAAGAAAGCGAACTAGACGCTTCATACAAAATAGAAAAAAATAAAGACAATATTACAATTATTTCAAAAAATGGAAGGGCTATACATAGCAAATATAATATAAATAATGAATGTAAAAGAGCATTAGAAAATATTAATAAAAATAAAAACCTTCTAATAATATATGGATACGGATTGGGATATACATTGAAATATTTAATGGAAAACATTAATGATTATTTCAATAAAGAGATCATAAAAACTCTGAAAATAATAGTAATAATAGAAGATATTGCTGTTTTTAAATATTCTTATCATAATATATATAATACTGATAGCAGTAATATATTTTTTATACATAAAGATGATAGTATAAATTATATAAGTAAAATTGCTGATTATAAAAGCATAAATGGTATTAATTTAGTAATTCTTCCATCTCTTACCAAAGAAGAAAAAGATAATGCTAATACATTTTATACCAAAATATTAAATATAGTAGAAAAAGAGATTTCAAATATATTCACAAATATGTATTTTGAAAATATATGGACAAAAAATATAATATTTAATAGTGAATATATAAAAAACTCTTCTGATATACTTCCTTTCAAGGATGCATTTAAGGGGTTAAAAGCATTATTAATTTGTCCTGGACCTACATTGAAGCATAGTATAGAGGCTATAAAAAAAGAAAGGGAGAATTTTTTAATTATATGTGTTGATACAAGTTATAGTGTATTATGTAAACATGATATAATACCAGATTTTGTTATCACTGTAGACGGAGGATTTTTTAATTCTTTGGACTTTGTATATGAAAATAAAAAATTCCCATATTTAGTTATGGATATATCTGCTAATAAAATAATACCTAGAAATATAAATGCTGATATTATAAGATTTACTTCAGCTGAAAATTTGGGACTTATAGAATATATACAAAAATTCGTTCAATTATCATATCTTACAACATCAAATACTGTAGCAACTACTATGATAGATTTTGCATATTATATAGGATTAGATGAAATATTATTAATAGGATTTGATAATAGCTATCCTTTTTATGAAAGGCATATTAAACATGCTCTATCATATGAATATATGGTAAATAAAACGGGTAAATTAAAAACTTATGAATCATATTATTTCAATACTATAAAAAACAATACCAGTATAGATAATTATCCTCCTACAGAATTTGTATTTGAAAGCCAAATGGAATATTTTGATGAGTTTAAAAGCAAGTATTCTAATATGAAAATAAGAAGAATTACTAAAGAGGCTGTGAAAATGGACTCTATAGAAGAAGGAAATATTGAAAACTTCTCTATTGCTAATATAAGACAAAAGGCATTGGACATAGCATCATCAATATATAAAAAAGATGATTATAAAAATATAAAAAAAGCATATGAAGAATTAAAAGATGTATTGGAAGAGTTTAGAAATATACTATCAGAAACATATAATAATATAAATAATAATTTAGATAATATAGATAATTTATACAATGAAACTATAAATACAGTAAAAGAATATCAAAAAAAGGCAAGTATACTGCAAACTATACTATCAGCAACAATACTTATGTGTGAAAGAGGAGAAAGAGGAAATAGAGAAAAATTAATATTTCTCCTTGCAGAAAGTTTAAGAAATGTCAATTACTTCTTTACTAGAATATCCCTAATCATAGAAAAATTATAAAAAATTATAAAGAGAATATAAATGGATATTATTTACGAAGATGAATATTTTATAGCTGTCAATAAAGAATCTGGAATAGAAGTTGATAATAATTTAATAAATATTATAAAAAAAGAGTATACTCAATTTGATAATTTATATTTAGTTCATAGAATAGATAAATTCACATCTGGAATAGTGATTATAGCAAGAGATGAAGAAACAAAAATATACTTTGAAGAATCTTTTAAAAATAAAACAATTAATAAAGTGTATCATGCAATAGTACAAGGATATTTAAAAAAAGAAAATGGCACAATAGATATATCAATAGGTGCAGATAAGAAAAATCCAAATAGAAGAATACCATTATCAGTTAAAGAAGGCGGAGAAACGGCAATTACATACTATAAAGTCTTAAAAAAACTTAATGAACATACTTTATTAGAATTAAAGCCTATAACAGGAAGGACACATCAGATAAGAGTTCATCTTTCATATATAGGGCATCCAATAATCGGAGATAAAATATATTCAAAAAATGCAGATATTTATAAAATGAAGGGTTTTGCTTTAATAGCTAAAGAGATTAATTTTGTTAATCCTATCACAAAAAAAAATATAAAAATAAGCATAAAATATAATAAAGAGTTTTTAATAAGGTTAAAACTACTGGAAAAAACAAAAAAAGACTAATTCTAATATTTTGTTATTGACTTTTTTAACAATAATTATATATTGTTTTTTAAATAATTGAATTTATTAGTTATTTGTTTTTTTACATAAAATTATTAAGGAGTATAAAAATGACAGTTACATTTCAAGGCGCACCTCAAAATTTAGAAGGTGCTCAATTAGCAGTTGGAGCAAAAGCTTTAGATTTCACAGTATTAAAAACTGACTTAAGCCCATGGTCTTTAAAAGATGCTGGTGATACAGTAAAAATCATATCTTCTGTACCATCTTTGGATACACCTGTATGTGATGTACAAACTAAAAGATTCAATAAAGAAGCTGCTTCTCTTAAAGGAGTAACAGTTGTAACAGTATCAGTTGACTTACCATTTGCTCAAGCTAGATGGTGTGCTGCTGCTAATGCTGCTTCTCATATTGTAGCTTCTGACTACAATCAAAAAGATTTCGGAAGAAAATTTGGTACTTTATTAAAAGAATTACAACTTCTTACTCGTGCAGTATTTGTATTAGATAAAGACAATGTTGTTAAATATGTTCAGTACGTTCCAGAAATCACTAATGAACCAGATTATGAAGCTGCTTTAAATGCTGCTAAAGCTCTTTTATAATTTTT
>CALXXQ010000112.1 GCA_944392715.1 uncultured Brachyspira sp. | reverse complement strand
TATCCATTAGTTGGGGAAGATATCAGTATGATACTTCCTAGAGCATATTCACTATTAACTTATGCTAAAAACAATGGAATTTTTAATATAGAATTTGCCTCTCCTCTATTTGGAGCTGGTTTAATATCATATCCAAATCCTCAATATGATCAATTTTCAATATTTTATTTTTTAAGACATATAATGCCTTTTTGGAAAGCATATCTATTATGTGTATTTATATTTTCTATCATTGGTTTTATATCATATTATTATTTTAATAAAGATGTATTAAAATTAAATTTTGAAATTTCATTGATGTCCGCCATATTATTCTCTTTTACAGGATATTACATATACCATATAATGATAGGTCATTGGGCTTTTCTATATCATCCTCTAACAGCTTTAATAGTATATCTTTCATTTAGCGACAAATTAAATTATATAATAAGAACATTGATAAATGCATTAATATTTTCTGCTATGATATTTGGCGGAACTATGCAGACTATATTCTTTTATACATGTTTCACGCTTTTAGGCGTAGCAGCTATTTTATTCAAGGCAAATAAAAAATTTTTTATGCAATGTATATCTATATTTATTTCTTTTTTGATTTCTATTATACTTTCAAGTTCTAAATTTATAATGTCTCTATATTTTGGAGCATTAATAGAAAGGGGAAATCAAGGTATACATGATAATAATCCAATATACCTTATAAGAAATATTATAAATACATTTTTAACACCTTTTCAAAATATAATAAGCTATGCAAGGGATTTAAATGGACTCATATGGGAAAGAGATATAGCTTTACCTGTTATTATGATTATGATAATGTTTTTTATATTTTTTTATTATTTAAAAAACTCATCATTATTAGAAAAAAAAGAATTTATCAAAAAGTACAAATTTAATATTATATTTTTATTGATGTTTATATATTTATATTGTGATTTATTTTTTGCCAATGGAATTATAAGATCAGCATTTCCCAAATTAAGGTATGTAAATTTACATTACAGAATAGCAAGCTCATTAATAATACCTATGATAATAATTTTTAGCATTATATTTAATAAAATTAATTTAAAAAATAAAAATAATATAATATTAATTACCATATTAATAACTGTTATATTATATACATATAAGTTTATAAACATATACAAAATTAATAATAATTTTAAAGAAATAAATATAAGTTTTGATAATGAAGTATTTAATGCTATAAAAAATAATCATGATAAATATAAAGTATCATATATAAATAATAAATTAGAAATTAATAATATGACTGATTTCATAAAAAATAGTTATGAACTAAATACTTCAAGATTACCTTATGAATCTATATATGGGTATGATTTATCAAGCTTCGTACCTAAAGAAGAAGGTTCTCCTTATAAAATAGTTAATGGTAAATATAATTTTACTGATCCTAGAAGCTTAATATTTTTTAATGATGATTTTCCTCAGTTCAGCGGATTTTCAACCAATGATACTGAAAAATTAGATAAATTTTTATCTTTTAAAGAAGTTAAATGGGAAATGCCAAAATATTTTATAGTATCAAATTATATAAGCATTATATCACATATAATAGTGATTTTGATATTACTGTTATACTCTGTATATAAAATATTAATAGAAATAAATAAAAAAACAAACTTTCATAAAAGCATATAATATTTACATAATGAGTTACTTGACAATAAAATCTAATTAAATATAATTAATTAATAGGAGCTTATTAATGAAAAAATTATTTATTTTATTATTATTATCATTTTCTATACTTTTATATCCGCAAAAAAAATCATCAAGCATAGGCGTAGCATTTTACAGATATGATGACAATTATATAAAATACTTAAAACAATATATAGAAAGAAATATTAATAGAAGCTCTTCATTATTAATGGTTGATTCGTATAATAGTCAGGCAACTCAAAATGTTCAAATAGATATGTTCTTACAAAAGAATGTTAATTTATTAGCTATAAATTTAGTAGATAAATCTCAGGCACAAAACATAATAGATAAAATAAGCATAAGGAATATGCCTATTATATTTTTTAATAGAGAACCTAGTTTTGAAGCTATGAATAGTTATGATAAAGTTTGGTATATTGGCGGAATAAGTGAAGAGGCTGGAAGCTCTCAAGGAAGAATCATAGCAGAAAGCTGGATAAAAAGACCAAATTGGGATAAAAATCAGGATGGAAAAATACAAGCTGTCATAATAAAAGGTAATTTAAATGATAATGACACTATTAAAAGAACAGACTATATGAAAAAATATATTGCTTCTAATAATATAAAATTAAATATATTATCAGAAGTTAATGCTTCAGGAAGAAATGATGCATCAAGAGCTATGGAAACTCTAATAAATAAATACGGAACAAAAATAGAATATATCATATGCAATAATGATTATTTAGCATTAGGTGCTTTAGATGCTTTAAGAAAATTCGGATATAATAATAACAGTAGAATGCTTAATTATATACCAATAATAGGAATAGACGGCATTCCAGAATGTTTAACAGAAATAGGAAATTACGGTATATTTGCTACTATATTACAAAATCCTTCTGTTCAAGCTGAAGTATTATCATCTGTATCTAGAAATATCATAGGAGGAAAATCTCCTTTGGATGGAACTCATCTCAATTTATATAATAATAAATATATCGTCATACCATATGTACCAATAACAAAGTCTAATTTAGATGCAGCTGTAAAAATATATAAATAACTTATATTTTTTCATAATTTCATTTGACTTATATATCTTTTTTTAATAAACTAAAATATAACTATATAAAAATTGGAGTTTTTTTATGAATAGAGCAGTAGTTGTTTTTTTATCAATTTTATTATTTACTTTATTAATAATAAGCTGCGGCAATAATACAAAGTCAAATAATGAAATAGAAATCGGAATCACTATTTATAGATACGATGATAATTTTATTTCATTTATGAGAAGAAATATTGAAACTATGTTAAATGGAAAAGTAAAATTTATAATGAATGATTCAGAAAATGACCAGGTAAAACAAAATGATCAGGTCGACGCCGCTATACAAAGACAAGTTGATGCATTGGCAATAAATTTAGTAGATCCTGCATCAGCAAGTTTTATGATAAATAAAATAAAACCTACAGGAATACCTGTAATATTTTTTAATAAGGAACCTAGTAAAGAAGATATGATGCTTTATGATAAGGCATGGTATGTAGGTACTTTGAGCGAAGAATCTGGAAATATACAAGGCGATATAGTTGTTAAAGCTTGGACATCAAATCCTGCTTGGGATAAAAATGGAGATGGGAAAATTCAATATGTTTTATTAAAAGGCGAAGCAGGACACCCAGATGCAGAAGCTAGAACAGAAAGAATAAAAGCAGTTTTAACTGATAATGGTATTAGCATAGATCAATTAGATGAACAGACAGCAAATTGGGATATACTTCAAGCTCAAACAGCTACTGATTCTTGGATAGAAAAATACGGTAATAGTATAGAATTCATATTCTCTAATAATGATGCTATGGCTTTGGGAGCATTAAAATCTATACAAAAACAAGGATACAATATAGGAGACAGCAATAAATTTATACCTATAGTAGGAGTTGATGCTATTCCTGAAATTATTGAAGAGATAAAAAAAGGAAGTGTTATAGGAACTGTTTTACAAAGTCCTAAAGATCAGGCTAAAGCTATTGTTGATATGCTGCTTAATGTAGCAAATGGACAAGATGTACTTAATGGATCAGAATATAAATTGGATGATTCAAAAGCTGTAAGAGTACCTTATAGAGCTATTACATTAGAAAATATAGAAGAGTCTACAGAAGCTTATAAATAAAAATTAATAAAACAATACATATATAAAAATATAAAATATATGTATTGTTTTATTATACATATATTTAACATAATTATGAACTATATATAGTTTATAAGAGTATATTAATATTTTTAAAAAGTTTACAAATTAATACCATATTGTAATATATAAATAATTTATATATTTTTGGAGATATATTATGAATAAAAAAAATTTTATAATACTATCTATAATATTATTATTTATATCTACATCTTGTTTAAATAGCCCTAAAGCAAATGAAGACTTTATAGGAATTACGATATATAAAACAGATGATTCATTTGCAAATTCAATAAAAAATAATATATCTAAATTCATTTCAGGAAAGGCTAAATTTATAATAAGCGATTCTAAAAATAATCAAACCATTCAAAATGAACAAATAGATGATTTTATCCTAAAAGGAGCAAAAGTATTAGTTATTAATCTAGTTGATCCTCAGGCAGCAGAAAATGTAATTAACAAAGCTAAAGAAAATAATATTCCATTAATTTTATTTAATAAAGCACCTGATTTTGATGTTATGTCTTCTTATAATAAAGTTTGGTATGTTGGTACAACAAGCGAAGAGGTTGCTGATTTGCAAGGTGAAATAATATTGAGTAATTGGAATAATAATCCTTCTTTTGATATGAATAATGATGGAAAAATTCAATGTGTTATACTAAAAGGAGAGCCTGGACATATAGATGCAGAAATTAGAACTAGAAATGTAATATCGTTTTTAAATAATAATGGCATAGAAACTGAAATATTAAATGTACAAACTGCTATGTGGAATAGAAATAAAGCAAAAGAAATAATGAGTTCTTGGATGAAAGATTATGAATCTCAAATAGAATATATCATATCTAATAATGATGAAATGGCTTTAGGAGCTTTGCAGGCTATACAGTCACTAGGGTATAATAAAGAAGGTAATACTGATAAATATATACCTATAGTTGGAATAGATGCTATAAATGACAGTTTGAAAGAAATAAGAAAAGGTACTATCGTAGGAACTGTTGTTAATGACGGATTTTTGCAGGCTAAAGCTGTTTCAGACTTAGCATTAAATCTTTTTAAAGGTATGGATAATCCTGTATCAGGTACATCTTGGAAATTAGATAATACTAAATCTGTAAAGATACCTTACAGATATATTACAATAGACAATATAAATAATATTAACTGATAAAAACTATTTTTTCTATTAAGAAAGAGTTAATTTTCATTTTTTAAATTACTAAATTATTTGAAAGCATTAAATTAGTTAATCTTATTATATCAAAAAATCAAAAAGAATTATTTTACTTGATTTAAGAAAATAAATTTATATACTAGTAATTAAGAGAATATTAATTAATTTAAGGAGTTTTCTAAAATGAAAAAATCACTCATTGCTGTTGGAGCATTATTGGTAATGTCTTCAATTTTCGTAATATCATGCGGCGGAAGCGGATCTTCTTCTACTACAACTACTGATGGTCCGACTATTGGAGTAACAATTTATCGTTATGATGATAATTTTATGTCTTTTTACAGAAGAAACATTGAAAGTAAAATCAGCGGAAAAGCTAATTTAATAATCAATGACTCACAAAACAATCAAGCTCAGCAAAATGACCAAGTTGATGTTATGCTTCAAAAAGATTCAAAAGCATTAGCTATTAACTTAGTAGACCCTCAGGCAGCTCAAACTATCATAGATAAAGCTAAAGCTAAAAACATACCAGTAGTATTCTTTAACAAACAGCCTAGTGCTGAAGCTATGGCTAGCTATGACAAAACTTGGTATGTAGGAACTACTCCTGAAGAATCTGGAGATATGCAGGGAACTATTGTTGTAGATACTTGGAAAGCTAATCCTGCTTGGGATAAAAACGGCGACGGTATTATACAATATGCTTTATTAAAAGGCGAACCAGGCCACCCAGATGCAGAAGCTAGAACTAGTCATGTTACTTTATACATTACTAATAATGGTCTTAAAGTAGAAAGATTAGAAGAACAAACAGCTATGTGGGATACAGCAAAAGCTAAAGATATAGTTGATGCTTGGATACAGAAATATGGCGATAAACTTGAATATATCTTCTGTAACAATGATGCTATGGCTTTAGGTGCTTTACAGTCTATACAAGCTTTAGGATACAACAAAGAAGGCGATACTACTAAATTTATACCTATAGTTGGTGTTGATGCTATTCCTGATATGATCAATGAAATCAAAAAAGGAACTGTTGTAGGTTCTGTTCTTAATGACCCTGTTGGACAATCTCAGGCTCTTGTTGACATTACTTTAAATGTAGCTGCTGGTAAAGATCCATTAGAAGGTACAACTTGGACTTTAGATGAAGTTAAAGCTGTTCGCGTTCCTTATGTAGCTATAACTAAAAATAATGTAAACATCGCTGAAGAAGCTTATAAATAAATAATTGATTTTCTATATATAATAGGGATATTAAATTTTTAATATCCCTATTATATTAGGTTATTAATAATAAAGGTTTTAAATATATGGATAATAAAAAGATAGTTCTTGAAATGAAAGGTATTTCAAAGTCTTTCCCAGGTGTTAAAGCACTGGATAATGTTCAGCTTACTGTAAGAGAAGGTGAAGTAGTTGCTCTTATGGGAGAAAATGGCGCTGGAAAATCTACTTTAATGAAATGTTTATTTGGTATATATCGTAAAGATGAAGGACATATATTTTTAGATGGAAAAGAAGTTAACTTTATTTCCCCTAAACAAGCTTTGAATAATGGTGTTGCAATGGTGCACCAAGAACTAAATCAGGTTCGACAGAGAAACATACAAGATAATATATGGCTTGGAAAGTATCCTACTAAATATGGTGTTATAATTGATGAAAAGAAAATGTATGATGATACTAAGGCAATTTTTGATGATTTAGAAATACCTCTGGATCCTAGAACTAAAGTATCTACATTATCTGTATCAGAAATGCAAATGGTAGAAATAGCCAAAGCCGTTTCATATAATTCAAAAATATTAGTATTGGATGAACCTACAAGTTCGCTCACTGAAAAAGAAGTTGCTAAATTATTCAAAATAATTAAAAAACTTCAAAGCAGAGGCGTAGGAATGATATATATTTCGCATAAAATGGAAGAAATACTTCAAATATCAGATGAAGTTACAATAATGAGAGATGGTAAATATGTAGATACTACTCCTGCTAAAGAATTGACAACTGATATGATTATAAAACAGATGGTAGGAAGGGATTTAACTAATCGTTTCCCTGAAAAAACCAATGTTCCTGGAGAAAATATTCTAGAAATAAAAGATTTTACTGCATTTTATCAGCCTTCATTAAAAGAAGTTAATTTCAACGTAAGAAAAGGTGAAGTATTTGGTATTGCAGGGCTTGTCGGAGCAAAAAGAACTGAAGTTTTAGAAAGTATTTTTGGTATGAGAACTTTATCTTCAGGACATGTTTTGAAGATGAATAAAGAGGTTAATAACTCATCCACTAGAAAAGCTATTAGAAATGGTTTTGCTTTAGTTACTGAAGAGAGAAGACAGACTGGAATATTTGGAATGCTTTCTATCAACTTTAATTCTACAATAGCTAATATAGATAATTATAAAAATAAATTCGGATTTTTAGATAATAAGAAAATGCAGGAAGACACTAAGTGGGTTATAGAAAGTATGCAGGTAAAAACCCCTTCTGAAAAAACTGCTATACAATCATTATCTGGGGGTAATCAGCAAAAAGTTATTTTAGGAAGATGGCTTTTAAGCAAGCCTGATGTATTAATGCTTGATGAACCTACTAGAGGGATAGATGTTGGAGCTAAATATGATATATATAGACTTATTATAGATTTAGCTACAGTTGGTAAAGCTGTAATAGTAGTTAGTTCTGAAATGCCTGAATTACTTGGTATTACTGATAGAATTATGGTTATGAGTAATGGAAGAGTAGCTGGCATTGTAGAAACTAAAAACACTAATCAAGAAGAAATTATGGCATTGTCTGCTAAATATTTATAATTTTAATTAAGCTCAAATAAAGGAAAAAATCATGGACAAAAATAAAATCAATATTAAAACTATTAAATCATTTATTCTAAACAATGCTATATTTGCAGCATTACTTGTAATACTTATAGGTATAATCATTAAAGAACCTAGTTTCTTCAGATTAAGCAATTTCTTAAATATATTTGCTCAGGCTTCTACTCGTATGATAATAGCCGTTGGTATTGGAACGCTTCTTGTAACTCAAGGTAATGACTTAGGTGCTGGTAGAGCTGTAGGACTTGCTGCTGTTGTAAGTGCTTCGCTTTTACAATCTCCTTCTAACCCTACTAGAATGTATCCTGATTTACCTATGCTTCCTGTTATACTTCCTATACTTTTAGTTATGCTTATACTTATGGTATTCGGACTTATAAATGGATTCATAATTTCTAAACTTTATGTAACTCCATTTATTGCTACTTTAGGTATGCAGCTTATACTTTATGGTGTAACTAGTACATATTTTGACAGACCTCCTTATGGTGCTCAGCCTATCGGAGGACTTGACCCTAGATTTAGTAATCTTGCTTTGGGCGGTATAAAAATAGGAAACTATACTATTTCATACCTTATTATATTTGCTGTCATAATAACTGCTATAATGTGGGTTATTTGGAATAAAACTAAATTAGGTAAAAATATATTTGCTGTTGGAGGAAACCCTGAGGCTGCTGCTGTAAGCGGTGTTAATATACCTTTAACACTTATGATAGTTTATACTATGGCTGGTGCTTTATATGGTATAGCAGGTTCTTTAGAGGTTGCTCGTGTTGGTTCTGCTACTAATAACTTGGGTAATGGATATGAACTTGATGCTATTGCTGCATGTGTTGTAGGAGGAGTTTCTTTCTCTGGAGGTATAGGATCTATTTTAGGTATTGTATCTGGAGTATTAATATTCCAAGTTATTAACTATGGTATGTCATTTGTTGGTATTTCTCCATATATGCAATACATTATTAAAGGTGCTATCATCATAGCTGCTGTAGCTGTTGATACGCAAAAGTATTTGAAAAAAGTATGATGGATTTTATTATGGAATATGATAATAATAATGATCCTTTTAGAAGAGAATTTAATAAAAGGGAAACTAAAAAAAGAACTTTAAAATCTTGGATATTCTTAGGTTTTATATTTATGATATTTTTGGTTGCCGAGTTTGTTAGATATATTATGAGTATAATATACAGATAAAAAATTAAAGGCTATACTTATTGATTATAGGTATAGCCTTATTTTTTACTCTTATTTTATTCTATCTCTTCATAAATAAGAGGTTCATCTATGAATCTAGTATATATAATGAGTTTATTATCTTCTATTTTATAAGAATATGCAGTTTGAAGTATAGATAAATAATCACCTTCTACTCTTCTTTTTTCAGCATTATCTGTTTTTCTAGTTGTTTTTATCATATCTAATGAGATTAAGTCGCCTTCTATTTTACAATTAGCCCAATAATCATTTATAGCCGATTTACCATATACTTTATTATCATCATCATCTATACTAATTGTAATATTCATAGCAGGATGCATACTTATAAGATGATATACCTTTATTTTCTCTATTACTACAGGTTCTTCTCTTATAGAAACAGCATTATGAGAACATGAAATTAATAAGAACATAATTAATATAATATTTATATATGCAGATTTTTTCAAAATTAAAATAAAGTAAGCTCTCCTTCTTTGCTTCCACCGCCACTTAAATCTTCAAATGTATCCATTCCGCCTGAATTATCAAATGCTCCTGTAGAATTACCTTTAAGTATATCCTCAAATATAGGAGAACTTATAAGTCTAGTATAGGCTTGATTAGCATTCTTTTCAAATTGTATATTAGGATTAGCCTTAATGGCATGTGTAAGCATAAGTTTAGCAAAACCATTTCTTCTATAAGGATAATTCATATATATATATTTAAGTACACCTTCTTTATTTATATAATAGTATCCATTAATTCTTCCATCTATAGTTAAAAGACCTATATTGGTATTATTAGTATGAAGTATTTTATTGAAATAAGGTTCCATAAAAACTTCTTCTTTATTATCCTTTATTTTTATATTATGAATAAAATTTTGTAATTCATTTCTGTATAGACTGTTATACTCTATAACAACCACAGAAGGATACTCTTCATGTTCTATAATTACTGCTGGCATAGTTATAATCTCCAAAGTTTAACATATAACAATTCTTAATATCGACAATAATTAGAATTTATATAATTTTTTATTGACTATTTTCATACTCTATATATTATAAATATAAGAAAAAATACAAAATAATTTAAATGTTTTTTAAAAATAAATTTTTTTACCAAAAACAAAAAGAAATATTAATAGCATTTCTTAAAAGAGTTATAGATTATACCCCAAGCGTATTAGTGGGTTTATTTATACTTGTAGTATCTACAAATCTATATGGAAGGGAAAACTCTACTATAGGAGTAATTTCTATATTCATATGTGCTTTAATGCGTCAAAGCTTTACTGTTGAAAACTTCCCTACTCTAGCTTTTAGAATATTATTATTAGGTTTTTTAGCAACAATAGCTGAGCAAAATATATTTCTTACTATAACTCTTAATTTTATAGTGCCTTTTTCTATAGTATTCTTACTTTCAGATGATTTTGTTCCTAGAAATTACTTTATATACGGCTTTGCATATGTACTTTTACAAGCTTATAATATACCAATATCAAATATACATCTAAGAATGGAAGCTATATTGATGGCGCTTCTTATAATATTTATATTTTTTGTAATAAACAGATTTCTTACAAAACATAAATTATCAAATAGCTTGGCTTATAGGGGAATAAAATCAATAAATAAAAAATTATTATTACTGTATAATAAAACATGCTCATTAAATAAAAAAGATGATTTATTTTCTATAATAAACGCATATACTTCAGCAATATATGTAGACACCCTAAAAAGACATAATACTATGAATAATAGAAATATTAATCATTTTAAACTCGTTTTATTTTTGGAAGAGATAAATATATTAATAGATAAAGAATACAAAAATCTTGATAAATTCACTGACAGCGACTTTGAATACTTTATAATGTTTTCAAAAGTATTGAATAGAATAGCAACATTATTGAAACATGATGTATCAAAAAATGAAAAAGAGTATAAAAGTGTAATTAGCTCTATAAATTACTTTACTGATAATTATTTTTTAAGCAATGAAAAAAGTAATTATGATTGGATATATATTATAGTAAAATTAAAAAATATATTATCAGATATGTCTGAGAATAAAAAAGATGAATTTGAAATAAAAAAGTTATTCAATTTAAAATTTATAAGATTGAAAAAAGAATTCAATATAAATAAATGCCATTTTAGATTTTCTCTAAAAATGGGTATAATAATGTGCTTATCATTTACAATTAGGTATTTTTTACCTGAAGAAATAGCAACTAGAGGTTATTGGCTTCCTATTCTTTCTTATATAATGATTTATCCTTTTTATGAAGAGCAGAAATATAATTTAAAAATAAATGTATTTGCCAATTTTATAGGTGTATTTATTTTTTCAGTACTTTTCAGATATGTTCCTACGGAAATGATTATTCCAGCTATAGGTGTATGCTTTGTATTATCGCTTGCTTCGATAAATGATTTCTTAAAAAAAATATACGGAACAATATCTGCATTAATATCATCATTTCCATATATGCCTAAATTGATGTCAGCTTCATCAAGAGTAGGATTCATAATAATAGCATTATCTATTGTATGGGTATTTGACCATTTTATTATAAGAACGGAAAGTCATAAGGGTATGGTTGATAAAATAAGCGAACTTATAGAACTAGATACTATAATAATAAATCAAATGAAAAAGCTATAAATAATGAAACTACATCTCAATATCTATATGAAATACTATTAAAAGCATATATGATAAAAAATAATATTATCATCTATGAAAAAAATCAAACAAGGTATAAAGGAACTCCTATAACAGATTCTCTTATAGAAAGCAATAGAAAA
This sequence comes from uncultured Brachyspira sp., assembly GCA_944392715.1. Taxonomy (GTDB): domain Bacteria; phylum Spirochaetota; class Brachyspiria; order Brachyspirales; family Brachyspiraceae; genus Brachyspira. The sequence continues at coordinate 6,095 of CALXXQ010000112.1, read as the reverse complement.
TTTATAGTAGAAGCAGAACAGCTTATAAATCTTATGAAGAAATATAATAGACCTGAAGATAAACATAATATATTAATATTTGTTGAAAACATTTCAAGTACTTTAGAAAATACTGCTAAATTATTTAAAAATGAAATTAATGATTTTAATAGCGAAGAAAAAGAAAAAAATATTATAAAAACAGATTCATATATATTTTATAGACTTGAAAATTGTTTTGACAGCATAAATTCAATTAATGATTCGATAAAAAACAATATAGATAATATATTAATTTGACATTAAATTAATTAAGATTATAATATAAAAATAATATAGAATTTGGTATAATTTATGAAAAAAATAGTTATTATATTAATATTATTTACATCCGTAAAAGCTTTTTCTCAATTAGGATTTTTTAGTTTGGGATATTTACTTCCATTATCAGGAAGCCTTCCTACATATTATATAGAAAATCATGGAGGAGCATTAAATCAAAATAGCTATGAACCTCAATCAGCATTTGAAATAGGTCTTTTAGTACAGCCTACATATAATTTTATTTTGAATAAATATATTATATTGGGTTTAGGAATGGATTTAGGTTATTATAGAGATACTTATAGATTTATTAATTATGAAGACAGACAAAAATATACTCATGTATTTGATAGTTTAAATATAGGCGGATATATAGAAGGATTATTTGCCAATATATTTATGATTGGATTTGGAGGGGGAGTAAAGGTTCCTTTAGGCGGAAGCTATAGATATGATTATATAATAGAATCTCTTAATTATAATAGATTGAAACAAAGATTTGATGATATAGTAATACCATATATAAAATTCTTGGTTGGCATAAAATCATTTTCTACTTTCAATGGACTTAGTTTAAGCTTTTATTTTAATTATGATTTTCCTGTCATTAAAGATATAAGAGTATCTCCTGATAGCGTGAAATTTTCATCTATAGATTTAGGTGTTCAAATTGGATATTATATATCTAATTTAGCATACTAATTATATAAATTGATATTCATCTGTGAAATTAAAAGTAATAGAAACAAATATATCATTCATTTTTATATTATGATTATTTTGCATAGCTTCATATATTATATTATAAGAATTACTTAAATGAACCAATTCATTAAAACTTTCTTTTTTAAATATTTTATTTGAAAATCCGTCTATCAAAGCATCTTCAATATATTTATAGCTTGTAAATTGAGTTTTTAATATATTATAATGATTATTCCCAACATTAACATCTGCCCTATCATCAAAAATCACATCTTTGAAAGCATATTCAGCACATATTTCAGGAATAAAATTTATTATCTCTTCTCTTATATTGCAGTCTTTTATTATATCTTTTACATTATTTATAAATAAGCTATAATTAAAATTAAGCTTTTCAAATTCAAGTACATATTCTATAACAAAATATTCTATTTCTTCTTTTGTATAAGGATATTTCATATAAGTAGTATCAGATTGTAATATAAAGAAAAATTGTTTTATAGAAAAGAACTCTCCATTATTATCCCATTTAATAATCTCATTTTGAACGCAATTTTCTAATGTTTTATTTTGAATATTATTTATAGTACATTCAACTACTATATCACCATTAGGCATTTTAGCACCATAAGTCTTTATAAAGCTTACTCTATTATTTGAAAGTATAAAAGGCACTTCTTTATATATAGCATTCCATAAGAAGCTCGAATAGCCATTTTTTTCATCAAATCCCACATAATCATCATAAAAATCTTCTTTATTTTCTATATTTCCAAGCCCAAGCATAGGACTTTCGCATACAGTGAAAATTTTTTTATTTCCAAGTATAGAAGCTTCTATTTCATGATGATGAATACCAGATAAAAAATCTAATATTCCCTGCAAAGAACAATATACAAAATTATCTGAGGATAACTCTATAGCCTTATATTCATCTGAAGCTATACTTGAAGATGATTCAAAAAAAACATTTTCAAAAAGAGGTGCTTTAACATAAAAATACACAGTGCATAATATACTGTTTTTCTTTTCAATCTGAACTATTTTAGGCTCAATAGTAATATCATAACTTAAAAACTTAATACAGTCATTTTCTATTTCATTTTTATGATTTATAGTAGTATGAAGTCTGTTTAATAATACATCTTTATAAGTGTTCATTCATCACCATTTTCAATATTTCATTAATAGACAAAGGAGTAAAATTATGAATATCACATGCTGTATTGAATGCTAATTTATGATATTTTTTATCTTTATGCCAATGTCCATGTATTAATATGGTATTATTATAATATCCTTCCCATTCTAATATAGGATAATGAAATAATACTGCCTTTTTAATAATTTTACTATAATTTTTTATATCCAAAACATGATAATCTTTTATAAATTTAAATAAAGTTTTATCAAATTTAGCATCATTTATAAATTTATCATTATTCCCTTTTATAAGATATTTATTGCCATTTAAGGATTTTAATAATTCAGCAGTCTTTAAATATCCCCTCTCATTAGAAAAATCACCCACTATATATATATCATCTTCTTCAGATACTTTCTTATTCCAATTATCAATTATATAATTATGCATATCATTATAATCATTAAACAACTTTTTTCTGCTTGCCTGCATATAAAAAAAGTGAGTATCTGAAATAAAATATAACATATATTAATTATCTGCAACACCTAATGAAATATATTTAATACCTCTTTCTTCCATTCTATTTTTATCATATTGATTTCTGCCGTCAAATATTACAGGCTCTTTTAATAACTCTTTTATTTTATCAAAACTAGGTCTTCTAAACTCATTCCACTCTGTAACTAAAACTAAAGCATCAGCATTTTTCAAAGCATCATAAGAGTTTTCAGCATAATATATTTTATCACCAAATATATACTTGGCATTATCAAAAGCCTTAGGATCATAAGCTCTTATATTAGCACCAGCCTCTAAAAGCATATTTATTATAGTTATAGCAGGAGCTTCTCTCATATCATTAGTTCTAGGCTTGAATGCTAATCCCCATAAAGCAAATGTTTTTCCTTTAATATCATTATTATAATACTTTAAAATTTTATTAACAAAAATCTTTCTTTGATTGATATTAACTTGATGAGTAGCTTTAAGCAAATCAGAATCTATACCATAATCGGATGCAGTTTTAATTAAAGCCTGCACATCTTTTGGAAAACAGCTTCCGCCATATCCTAAACCATGAAATAAAAACTGATTTCCTATTCTCTTATCGCTTGACATACCAATTCTAACCAAATCAGCATTAGCGCCAACCTTTTCACATATATTTGAAATTTCATTAGCGAAAGATATTTTAGTAGCAAGAAAAGCATTAGCTGCATATTTAGTCATTTCAGCAGAACGCACATCCATTATAATTATAGGATTTCCTGTTCTAGTAAAAGGATTATAAATATCTCTCATTATATCTATTGCTTTTTCAGAATTTGAACCTATAACTACCCTATCTGGCTTTAAAAAATCATCAACAGCAGCACCTTGTTTTAAAAACTCAGGATTTGAAACCACATCAAATTCACCATTATAATGTTTTTTTATCTCATCTTCTACTAATTTATGCGTCCCAACAGGTACAGTTGATTTATCTACTATTACCTTATATCCATTCATAGCCTTTCCAATATCATTTGCTACAGAAAGTACAAAGCTCAAATCACAGCTTCCGTCATCTCCTGAAGGAGTACCAACAGCAATAAAACATGCAATAGATTTTTTCACAGCATAATCCAAATCATTTGTAAACTCCAATCTTCCTTCGGAAACATTAGCAAGTATAAGCTCTTCTAAACCAGGTTCATATAAAGGAGTTATTCCATTTTTAAGTTTTTTTAATTTTTCTTCATCATTATCAACACATATTACATAATTACCCATTTCAGCTAAACAAGCACCTGTAATAAGACCTACATAACCTGTACCTATTATACATATTTTCATTTTAAAACCTCCATAAAAATAAAAAAGTAGACATTTAACTGTTTTTATCATATAATAAATTATTATATTTTCAAGCAAAATATTATTTACTATAGATATTTTTAAGTTTTTACGATAATATATAGTAAGATTTTAAATTTATGGGGCGTATAAATGGATGATTATATAAAAAGTCTGCTTAAAGATTTCTTTGAAGAAGCATTTGAAATGCTTGACAGATTAGAGCAAAATATTCTTATTTTGGACAATGAAAGAAATAATGTTGATGCCATACAGGAAATATTCAGAGCAGTTCATACTTTGAAAGGAAGTGCTGGTGCCGTAGAACTTGTTGAAACGCAGAAATATGCCCACAGATTTGAAGATTTACTTGACTTAATAAGAAATAATAAGATAGAAGTAGATGATGCTACTATAGATGTACTTTTAAAAGGTATAGATATATTAAAAGATCTTATTAATACTGCAAGCGAAGAAAGTACATATTCTGGAGATATAGAAGCTGAGATAAAAAAGTTAGAAGATTTTAAAAATATGAAATTAGGACAAGGTCCTGCACCATCTTCTGGAGGAGATGCTGCTGCTGCACCTGAAGCTGAAAAAAAAGTTAATAAATATGAACTTCTTCCAAATGACAGCGATTTATTAGGAATAATAAGAGATAATGTAGAAGAAAATGTTAAAACAAAATTAATACATGTAAGTTTTGACCCTGAAAGTCCTATGAGAACTGTAGGAGGGGTTCAGGTATTCGTTGCTTTAAAAGATGTTGGTGAAATAATGGGAAGTATACCTCCTCTTGAAACTTTGGAAGGCGATGAATTCTATGAGCATGTTACATATATATTAGCTGCTATTAATGATGATAAAACTATAATAGATGCTATCACTTTGCCTGATGTTACTAAAGAAATATCAATAGAAGAAATAATATTAGAAGAATATGAAAAATTCCTTCAAGATAAAAAACAAAAAGAAGATTCTCAAAAGGCAAAAGAAACAGCATCCCCTGCTAATGCTGCTAAAAAACCAGATGCTGCTAAAGGCGGTAAAGATCATAAAGTAGAAAGACAAAGCTCATTCCTAAGGGTGGAAAGTGATAGAATTGATGCTATGATGAACCAAGTCGGAGAGCTTGTAACAAATAAAAGTTCTTATGTTCAGTATGATGATGACCTTACTTCATATCAAAAAATTATAGGTACTAGTATAAATGAAGTAAAAAGATACTATAGAGACAGTATTGTTCAGATACTTAGAAAATTTGAAGAGCATTTACAGAAAAAAGAAGCTAAAGAAATTAGAAACACATATATTGACGGATTTAATAATAAATTAAATGAATTTGTAAAAATGGAAGAAGAGTTCAAAAATACATTAGATAGATTTAGAAACTCTTATCAGCTTCTTACAAGGGTAACAAATGAACTTCAAGAAACTGTAATGAAAATTAGGATGCTTCCTATAGCTCAGACATTCAATAGATTCCCTCGTCTTATAAGGGACTTATCTAGGGATTTAGGTAAAGAAGTAAAATTAGAAATGTACGGAGAGGAAACAGAATTAGATAAATCCGTTATTGAAGTATTGGTAGACCCATTAGTTCACATCATAAGAAATGCTATGGACCATGGTATAGAAATGCCTGAAGATAGAGAAAAGGCTGGAAAACCTAGAACTGGAACTGTTGTTTTAAGTGCTTCGCATGAAGGTAACTTAATCATTATTAAAATATCTGATGATGGTAAGGGGATGATACCTCAGAAAATAATTGAAAGTGCCGTTAAAAAGGGACTTGTATCTGCTGATGCTAAACTTTCAGAGAGACAAATGCTTGAATATATATTTGCCCCTGGTTTTTCTACTGCTGCTAAAATTACCAATGTATCTGGTAGAGGTGTTGGTATGGACGTAGTTAAAAAAAGTTTGGAAAAAATCAATGGTACTGTTGGTATAGAAACAGAATGGGGAAAAGGCTCTACTTTCTTCCTAAGAATTCCTCTTACTGTTGCTATTATTCAGGCTCTTATAGTTGATGCTGAAAAAGAATATTATGCAGTTCCTATTAACAGTATATTAGAAACTGTAAAAATAGATGTTAAAG
>CALXXQ010000111.1 GCA_944392715.1 uncultured Brachyspira sp. | reverse complement strand
AGTACTCCGCCTGCAGTACCCATAGAGAATGCTGCTAAACCTAATACCAATATACCAAGAGTTTCAAAACGCAAGAACTTATCAGCAGCTAATTTACTTCCTACTGATAAACCTAACATAATAGTAATAATATTTATTAATTCATTTTGAGCAGTTTTTGAAAGTCTTTCAGTAACACCTGATTCTCTAAGCAAATTACCAAACATAAGAGCACCGATAAGAGGAGCAGCATCTGGTAAAAGTAAAGCAACAAGTATTATAACTGTAAGAGGGAAAATAATTTTTTCTCTTTTACTAACAGGACGTAATTGCTTCATTTCTATTTTTCTTTCTTTTTCAGTAGTAAGCCATTTCATAATAGGAGGCTGTATTATAGGAACTAAAGCCATATAAGAATAAGCAGCAACAGCAATAGCACCCAATAATCCAGGTGAAAGTCTTGAAGCTGTAAATATAGCAGTAGGACCATCAGCACCACCGATAATACCTATAGAAGCAGCATCTTTCAATGTGAAAGAAATAACTGGTATATAAGTAGATATAATCATAGCACCTAATAAAGTACCAAATATACCTATTTGAGCAGCAGCACCTAATAATGCAGTTTTAGGGTTAGCAATAAGCGGACCGAAATCTGTCATAGCCCCTACACCAATAAAGATGAATAATGGGAATAATCCTGATTCAATACCAAAAGTATATATTTGACCTAAAAAACCGCCGCTATTTATAGTAACAGGTATACCATTCATAATTTCTACTACAGGCAAAGCGGCAATATTTGCAATAGGTATATTAGCAAGTATTCCTCCCATACCTATAGGAATAAGAAGCAATGGTTCAAATCCTTTAGCTATAGCAAGATAAACTAAAAGCAAACCAACACAAATCATTATAGCATTCTGCCATAATGGAGCAGATTTTACTTTAATATCATTAAGTTTAGTTTGATATTTTTCCTGCTTACTTTTTTCTGCTTTTGCTTGAGCCTCTGCTATTTCTTTTTCACTTCTAGGAAAAAGTCCGCCGAAAGCTGTATTTCTCATCAATGAAATGATAGAATCTTTTATATTAAGAGGCTGCTGATCACTTTCTTGAGGCAGCAATATAGATGCTGTCATAAATATAAGTGTCAATACTAAAAATACTCTTTTCATTATTTTTATCTCCTTATAACTAGCATCAATAATTAGCCTACAATAGCCAATTCCTGACCTGCTACAACAGCATCACCTGGTTTAACTTTAACTTCTTTAACTACACCATTAGCAGAAGATTTAATTTCAACTTCCATTTTCATAGCTTCTACTATTAATATAGTAGTTCCGTCTTGAACTTGTGTACCTACAGGAGCAACTATTTTTAATACTGTACCAGGTAAACCAGCAGTAACAGGAGTAGCAGCACCGCCAGAAGCAGGAGCAGCAGATTGAGCAGCACCAGCAACTATACCATCTTTAATAGTATAATCATAGCTTACACCATCAACTATAGCTTTTCCATTTTCTATTTTTATACCATAGCTTGAACCGCCAACAGTAACAGTAACTTCATTGCTTGTCGCTTTAACACCTTCAGAAGCACCGCCAGCATTCTTTCTAATACCAAGTTTAGCTTCACCTTTAAGGAATTGAATACCTTTTTCTTTACAAGCAGCAGCTATAAATACATTTTCATCAGAAAGATCTGTTATACCAGCATCTTTTAAAGCCTGTTCAGCAGCTTTTCTTCCTTTTTTAGGGTTTTTATCATCTATATCCATAGCAAGTTCAGTAGTAGGCTGTAAACCTAATTGCTCGCTAGCTATTTTTACTATTTCTGGATCTGGAGTAGAAGGAGTTTTACCAAAATAACCTAATACCATTTTTCCATAATCATCAGCAATTTTCTTCCAATCACCCTGCATTACATTATTAAATGCTTGTTGGAAATAGAATTGAGATACAGGAGTTACTGAAGTACCAAAACCACCTTTTTTAACTACTTCTGTCATAGCTCTAATTACTTCAGGGAATCTATTCATAACATTAATATCTCTCATCATTTGAGTATTAGCTGTTAAAGCTCCTCCTGGCATTGGAGCAAATGGAATCATAGGCTCTACTGTTCTACTTTCAGGAGGTAAGAAATAATCTTTCATACATTCTTTGAATACTTCTTCAGCTTCTCTAATTTTATCTATATCTATGTTAAGAGTGTACTCAGTTCCTCTTAAAGCATGCCACATAACTATTAAGTCAGTTTGACAAGTACCGCCTGATACAGGAGCAGCAGAAAGGTCTATACAATCAGCACCTGCATCTAAAGCAGCTCTGTACTGAACAGCACCTATACCTGCTGTTTCATGGCTATGCATTTGTATATGTATATCTTTACCTAATATTCTTCTAGCTTCTTTAATTGTATCATAAACTACTTGAGGAGTTGTAGTTCCTGAAGCATCTTTAAAACATACTGAATCAAAATCTACTTTATCTTTTATCTGAGTTAATACTTTTCCATAAAACTCAGCATCATGAGCACCTTCACATCCAGGAGGAAGTGCCATCATACTAACACATACCTGATGTTTAAGTCCAGCTTCTTTAATACATTTACCGCTGAAAATAAGGTTATTAACATCATTTAAAGCATCAAAATTTCTAATAGTTGTAATACCATGTTTTTTGAAAAGATCAGCATGAAGTTTAATCATTTGTCTAGGCTGTGATTCCAAACCTACAACATTAACACCTCTTGCTAAAGTTTGTAAATTTACATCAGGACCTACAGTTTTTCTGAAAGTATCCATTACATCAAAAGCATTTTCATTATTATAGAAGAATGCACTCTGGAATGTTGCACCGCCGCCTGATTCAAAATATGTAACTCCAGCTTTAACGAATGCTTCTACAGCTGGCATAAAATCTTTAGATAATACTCTAGCACCATAAACAGACTGAAAACCGTCTCTGAATGCTGTTAGCATAAATTTTATTTCTTTTTTAGCCATTATTTCTTTCTCCTTTATTATTATAAAACTAATATTGAATTATTTAGATTTATTGCTATGAACATATGCTAAAGCAATAGCAACAGCTACCATCTTATCACTACTTATAGATGCTGCTGGTGCAGAAGCTGGAATCTCTTCCTGCGGAGGAGGCATTAATTTATCTACCTGTGCTACTATACCAGCGACAAATTTCATAACGTAAACTAATATGATTAAAAACAATACAACAACACCCATACCTATGAGCATTATCAGTAAGGCTTCCATAATACTACTATTCATCAAAATACTCCTATTCATGTAAATTTTTAATTACCGAATTATACACTACTTTTTACTTATATACAAGTAAATTTATTACAAAATATAACTTTAATTTCACAATATCATTGACTTTATAGAAATACTTAATATAATAACTATGTTTAGTTAACTTAATAGGATAAAATTATGAACATTACTTCTAGTATATCAAATATGCCAATAGCAGTTTTTGATTCTGGATTCGGCGGATTAACAGTACTAAAACAATTAATAAAAACATTACCAAATGAGAACTATATATATCTTGGAGATAATATAAATATACCTTATGGAGATAAACCTAAAGAAGAAATAATAAAATTAACATTAAAAATGGCAGATTTTCTAATAAAGCAAAAATGCAAAATGATTATTATTGCATGCAATACAATATCAGCATGCACATACAATATATTAAAAGAAAAATATAATATACCAATAATAGAAGTTATATCAAATGGTATAAGAGATGCATTAAATAAAACAGCAAATAATAATATATCAATAATAGGAACAGAATTCACAGTACATTCTAATGCATATAAAAATAAAATAAGCAAGTACAATGATAAAATAAAAGTTACTCAAGTAGCATGCAGAAAATTATGCCCTATGATAGAAAATGATTGGAATAGTTATGATGACAGATTAGATGTATTGAATGATTATATAAAAAATATAGATGAAAATTCTGATACACTAATATTAGCATGCACACATTATCCTCATATTATAAAGGATATAAAAGAAACATTGAAAAATAGAGATAATCATTCTATAAAAAATATAATAGACCCATCATATTGTACAGCAATATCAGCAAAAAAATATTTAGAAGAAAATAATTTAATTAATAAAAATAATGAAAACAAATATATAAATATATATACAACAGAGGATGTAGAAAAGGCATCAAGAATAATAAATATTTTTATGCCTCAAGATATAGAATATAAATTAGAGAAAACAGAATTATAAATTAATATATTTCTCTTATTCCACTGTCAATATCAAATATCCAATGCTTATTGAATACTCTTCTATATGAATATCCAAATGGAAATCTGCCTATAGATACTGCAAAATATTTGTTTCCATTATTTTTTTGCTTATCACACATAGCAACCAAATTATTAGGCATATCTTCCATTATAAAATCTGATAATACCAATACATCAGCATTTTTAAAACTAGATGTATTCATAATTCTATTTGCCTCATAAAGTGCCTTATATATATCAGAACCTCCATGATAGCTAAGTTTTAAAAATCTTATTAAATCCTCAAGTCCATTTGATTTAGTAAATTTACAAGTATATATCTCTGTACTAAAATTAATTAAATATACATTTCTATTTTCTGCCAATGATTGAAGAACCATTTTAAACATGGTTGCTTTTGCAATATATTCATTGATACCTTTCATAGAGCCGCTTGTATCTATGCATATAACAACATCACCATTTCCTTCTTTATATCCAGCTCTAGATATATGCTCTTTATTTTCATCAAATACATAAGAACTTTTATCAAAACACATAAGTCTATTTTCTATATATTTCAATTTAAATAATTTTTCACTCTCTTCATTGCATAAAAGCGAAAGCTCTTCAGGTATTACATTTTCTATATCTTTAGAAAAATAAATTCCTACTATTTCTTCTTTAGAACTTATTTTTTTATTTGTAACATTATAAGTATTTTTAAACTCAACATTTTTTAAAGATTTTTCTATATCAATTCTTCTTCCAATACTATCGCAAATAACTTCTATATCCTTATGTTCATTAACAAACTCAACCCATCTCTTAAGTAAAGAAATATCCTGTTCTTCAAGCTCCCCTACCCTAAAATCCCATAACACACCTGTTTTTATTCTTAATATATTAGACATATACTTTAATTTTTTAAGAAGATTAATCCAAGATTCTATATCAGAAATAAATTTATCCCTTCTTTCCTTAACTGTAGAAACAAGCCAATCATTATTTTTTTTATTATAAGTTTTCTCCCAAGAAGAAATTATATTTTTTTTCAATATATTTAAATTATCCGTATCCGATAACTTTTTTCTCCAAAACTCAGTATCATTTGATAATGCAGAAAAATTATTCAAATCATTTAATATATTTTCTTTACTTAATTCTATATTTTTATTTTTTAATCTTTTTAATGCTATATCTAATTCTATTTTATTATTCTGATAAGGATTATTATCATTTATAAATGTATTTAAATCTTTTTTCCATTTTGTAATTTTTATTTCTAATTCTTCTTCTAATCTATTATCATTAATAAAAGAGCCTTCAAAAACACCCTTAGCCATTATTTCTGTTTTTTTTATTTCATCTCTATATGAATCATCATTAAATTGTTTCATGATTTTCTATTTCACTTTTTAATCTTTCTGCATCCAATTTTTCACTTTCAAGATTTTCTATATGATTATTAAACATATCAATAAATAAATTAAACTCTTCATCTGATACAAATATGCTTTTATTAGTTATTTTACTTTTATCAAAATCATCTTTTATATCAATTATAATATTATTAATACTTGATATCATTGAATTTATTAATTTTAAATATGAATCTTTTTTTTTTTTTTTGAGCTTTTTAGGACTCACTTTTTTCATATAAAATTCAGGAACAGCAAAGTCTAAAAACTCATAATTTCTAGAAAGCATATTAGAAACAAATCCATTGGCAGCTATAGAACAATTAATCTCAACACTGCATTTATCACTGCCGTTAAAATTGCATCTGAATTTTCTTGTCTGATTTCTTCCAATATCCAAAGGATAAAAATAACCTTTTTTTCCTAATTGCCTCATTGGTATATAAATTATAGTTTCACCTTTATTGCCGTATTCATCTATATTAATAGATAAAGTCTTTGCCATATGTGGTTTATCATCAATATTTTCAGTATCATAAGTTTTTTCTAAATTATAAAATTCATTATCTATATTTTCCTGAATCTTTTTAAAACTGTCTCTCCACTCATTAATATTTTGATTATTTAAATCATAAGACATATTAATGGCATTCCATACAATTTTTTTAACAACTTCAATATGCTCTTCCAAACTCCATAAACAATTATAAATTAAAATGCTCTCATAAATATCAGCCTCTTTTTTTCCATTCAAATAAGAAGACATTTTTAATAAATATGAAATATTCTGCCATCTTCTGTCAGATACATATATGGGAATATCTCTATTATCCTCATTAAATTTTTCTATAGAAAGTTTTATATTATGAATTATATCAATAACAGTTTTTGAAATTTTTACACTATTAGCCTCTTTACGAAAGCTTACCCATTCATCAGTAGAAATTTTCAATTCATCATCTATTTCTATATATGAATCTAATTGAGTATTCTCAAGTATTTTTTCAAAGTTATCTTTATTTTTTATATTATTAACTAATAAACGGATTATAAATCTATCATATAAAGCTTCTAACCCCTGGCCTTCTGGAGGAGTTTCATTACTTGCTGAAATCAATGCTTTCAAAGGAACTTTAATTTCTTCATATCCATTTTTAAAAACTCTTTCATTAATTATTGTTAAAAGAGTATTAAGTATAGCAGGCGTACTTTTCCAAATTTCATCTAAAAAAGCAAAATCAGAATCAGGCAAATATCCTTCAATCTTTCTTACATATTTATCTTTCTTTAATTCTTCCAAACTTATAGGTCCGAATATATCTTCAGGAGTACTGAATCTCTGCATTAAATACCCAAAATATTTTGAATCTTTAAAAGCAGATGATACTCTTTTAGCAATAAAACTTTTAGCAGTACCAGGAGGGCCATATAAAAATATAGGTTTTCCTGCTATTGAACTTAATAAAGTTAATGCTACTATTTCTTCCCTTTCATAAAGTCCTTCGGAAAGAAGTTTAATGATTTTTTCAATTCTTGATTTTGTATTTTTCATAAATATATATTTTTTCAATCCTTACTTTTAATAGTAAACAACTAAAAATATTATATCATTTTTATTATAAATTGGAATTCTTTATTTTATATGTTATAATAAAAAATATTTATAAAAAGGCTTACAAATGTTAAACAATGATAATATAAAATTACTTATATTTGATATGGATGGTAGTTTAATAGATAGTGCATATTTAAATTATTATTCTTATTATAATGCATTTAAAGAATTTGATGTAGAATTAGATAAAGATTATTATTATAATAAATGTTTTGGGCTTCATTATAAAGCATTTACAAATAATATTTTAAAATTAAATAATAAGCTTACAAATGATGAAAATAAAAATAATGAATTAATAGAATCTATACATAATAAAAAAGAAAAAATATATTTAGAAAATCTAAATCTTATAAAAATTCATCCATTTGTATTAGAAACCTTAATTGATAATTATAATAAAAAAGAAAATAAAAAATACACAGCATTAGCTACAACAGCATCACCAAATGGAGTTTATGGAATATTAAAAGAATTTAAACTCGAAAAACTATTTGATTTGGTTTTAACAGGAAATGATATAGAAAAAAAGAAGCCAAATCCAGAAATATTTTTTAAATGCTTTAATCATTTTAATGTAAAAGAAAAAGAAAGCATTATATTTGAAGACAGTGAAGTAGGACTTAAAGCTGCCAATCAAACTAATGCTTGGGTCATAAAAATAGAAAAATGGGCAAATATATAAATTATATATTAAAAAAATTTCTTAAAAAACATAGTTATAAATCCATTAGCCCAACTGAATATTCCTATTTTTATAGAAATAATTAAATATTTAATAAAATTCATTTTTTTATCATAAGAAAAATTAATATTTATAAGTTCATCGTCTATATTCCTTTCAAAATATCCATGATGAAAATTAAATTTATGATAACCTGTGCCGTCAAATCCTATATTATTTGTAAAAGATTTTCTTGAAGGCCAAACACATAATTTTTTTCTTTTATACATATAAAATGAATAATAAACATCCCATAAATTATTTTGAATATAAAAATCATCTTTTACAGCTTTTTTAATAGCTAATAAATGAAACCATGAAAATACTCCTCCCATTATTCTATGCTTAATACTTTTATTATACCAAGAAGTATCGCAAGTATCCCAATTTATATCATTCCATTTACTTTTCCAAGTACCCCAACCCCAGCTATGAAATGCATAAGTAAATATAATATCATGCTTATGTCCTTTAGTAGCATGTTTATGAGAAAATGCAGTTACAGCAATAACATCTTCATCATCTTTATAATAATTTAAAGCATTATTCATAAACTCAAGAAAATATTTATTAGTTTCTATATCATCTTCCAAACCTATAAAATATTCATGATTTTCAAATATAGTATTTACTGCTTTTACTGTAGAATATTTTATACCTAAATTTTTTTCAGCTTCATATACGTACACATTTTTAAAACCATCTTTTATAGTTTTAAGATACTCCCTAAGTTCATAAACAGACTTTTCATCTTCGTCTTTACTCGCAGCATCTGAAAATATATATAAATCAGTATTAATTGCCAAAGTGTTTTTCTTTAATGCTTCTATTACTCTTTTTGTATGCTCCATTCTATTATATACAACTAGTCCTACAGGTGCTAAATTCATAAAAACTCCTTTAATTTTATATATGATTTTTTGATAAATAAATTGATTTTAGAATGGATATATTTATCAAATGAGATAAATATTAAAAAGAGTTATTATTTTTATGTTCTGAAAATACATATTAAAATATATTATTTTATTTTTAATAATTAAATAATATATTGAATTAATAAGATATATTTTTATTATAAAATTAGATAGAAAAAATCTTGCAATGCCAATAGAGGCTTTATAGTGTAAAAATGAGTTTTGAGTTTTGAGTTTTGAGTTTTGAGTTTTGAGTTTTGAGTTTTGAGTTTTGAGTTTTGAGTTTTGAGTTTTGAGTTTTGAGTTTTGAGTTTTGAGTTTTGAGTTTTGTGTTTTGTGTTTTGTGTTTTGTGTTT
>CALXXQ010000110.1 GCA_944392715.1 uncultured Brachyspira sp. | reverse complement strand
TATTTTGTATTTTTTTTTTGTTTGTTTTTTTGTTTGTTTGTTTGTTTGTTTGTTTGTTTGTTTGTTTGTTTGTTTGTTTGTTTGTTTGTTTGTTTGTTTGTTTGTTTGTTTGTTTGTTTGTTTGTTTGTTTGTTTCATAACATTATCCATAATTTCACACACAATTATATAATAAATAAAAAAATAGTCAATTTAATACTTTTTAGAACTATTAAAATTAATAAAGAATACAAAAGAAAAAATACTAGTAATTATTTCAGCAGCGGGAAAAGAAAGCCATACTCCTGTCATATTAAAAATAGATGATAAAATAAATATTGAAGGCATTATAAATATAAAACCTCTTAATATTGATATTATAAATGAAGGTTTGGCTTTATCCATAGCAGAAAAATATATGCAAGTAATAATATTATATCCAACAAATATAAAAGCTGTAAAATATATACGAAGTCCTTCTACAGATATTTTTTGAAGTTCTAAAATATTATCTCTATTAAAAATGGAAGTTATTTCATTTGCAAATATATAAGTAATTATATAAACTAAAATAGAAATACCAAATGATAAAATCAAAGCATATTTATATATTTTATTTATATTTTTTATATTATTATAATTTATACTGATTATAGGCTGCACACCCTGCCCCATTCCTGTAAATATAGCTACAATCACTAAAGCAATATTTGCAGTTATGCCATAAGCTGCCACTCCTACATTACCTGCTATATTAAGTATAACAATATTAAATGCTATCATAACAAAACCTGATGAAAGTTCTGTTATCAAAAAAGAAACACCCAAAGAAGATATTTCAAAAAACTTTTTTAAATTTATGTTTGGCTTTACTATAAAGAAAGTATTTTTCTTTTTGATAAATAAAATTGATAATATAAGTACGCTTACAATAGGAGAAAATCCTGTAGCTAAAACAGCACCGAATATACCCATATTAAAAGGAAATATAAATATATAATCAAAAATAATATTAAATAAACTTCCCATAATCATAGCTGTCATAGCAAGTTTAGGATGATTATCATTTCTCACAAAACCAAGAAGAACATTATTTAGCATAAACATAGGAGAAAATATTAGTATTACTTTTATATATATATCTGTCATATTGAGAATTTTATCTCTTGCTCCAAGTATATAGGCAATATTTTTTGTAAATAAAATTCCTATTATTATAAAAATAGATGATAATATCAATATATAAATTAGAGAATTTGTAAATATAATATTTGCTTCATTGTTTTTATTTTGAGTTTTTAATATAGCATATTTAGTAGCAGAACCCATTCCAAGCATTAAGCCAGTTCCATTTATAAAATTAAAAATAGGTATTGCAATATTTAAAGCTGTAAGACCATCAGCTCCTATCCCTCTTGCCACAAAAAATGTATCAGCAAGTATATAACAAGATAATCCAATCATTCCAAGTACATTCAAAGATACATATTTAATAAATAGATTTAATAAGTTCATAAAAAATGCTCCATAATAAAAAAACGTTTGCGTTCATACTTTCTAAGGCCTACTGTATGAATACAAACGTTTTAAAAAAAATTTATCCGGCGACAAATTTAATTATTTCAATAATAAAAATTATATATATTTGTTTAAATATATCAGAAATATATAATTTTGTCAAAATGAATTTTTTATTATTAATCAAAAAAGAGGAACATTATAAAAATGCTCCCCTTTTTTGAATGTTAATAAAACTTTATATAATTAATCTAATCTCAATATTTAAACAATATATTTTATTATCGTAAAAATATGTAATTTTCATAACATATTTTTATTATAATAAAAATGATTATATATTTATATTTAACATAATATAGTCTTTTGTCAACAATAAAAATTTACATAAAAACATAATGATAATTTGTTCATTTTACAAAAAAGGAGAAATGCTTAAAAACATTTCTCCTTATTAATTAAAATAATAATAAAAAATTACTTACCGAAAACTGCCTCATAATCTTTTTTGAATTTTTCGATTCCCTGATCTGTTAAAGGATGTTTAGTCATTTGAACTATTACATTATATGGTACAGTAGCAATATCAGCACCCGCCAATGCACATTCTGTAACATGTATAGGGTGTCTTACACTTGCAGATATTATTTCTGTTTCTATTGCATGAGTTGCAAATATTTCTGAAATAGTTCTAATAAGTTCAAGTCCATCTGTAGATATATCATCAAGTCTTCCCAAAAATGGTGAAACATAAGTAGCACCCGCTCTTGCTGCTAAAAGTGCCTGATTAGCTGAAAATATTAAAGTAACATTTGTTTTAATACCCTCTTTAGAAAGTACTTTTACAGCCTTTAATCCTTCTTCTGTCATAGGTATTTTTACAACCATGTTTTTATGTATTTTAGCTATTTCTCTAGCCTCAGATATCATATCTTCAGCTTTTACAGTAGTAGCTTTTACCTCTCCTGATATAGGACCATCAACTATAGTAGTAATTTCTTCTATAGTTTTTTTAAAATCTCTTCCTTCTTTTGCTATTAAGGAAGGATTAGTAGTTACTCCGCAAATAACTCCCATATCATTAGCTTTTCTAATCTCATCAACATTTGCTGTATCTATAAAAAAACGCATTTTATAAAACTCCTTAAAAATTGTCTATATATTATAAATCTTAGTAAGTATTTTATCAATAGAACTTATATTGTTTTAATGTGCAAATTAATTAAAAAATTATTTATTTGTATTTATTAAATCATAATAATGATTCTTACCTTGGAAAATATCTTGTGATAATATTCTCTGAGCATTCTCATATTGAAATATTGTAAAATTAGATACTTCAGTCTGATCTATTGCTGAATTATTAGTAGTATAATAAAATCTATTATAAGTACTCATAGCATTATCAATTTCTTCTTTATATAATAGAGATATTACACTATTTGTATAATCAATATTTAAATTTGCCGCTATAAATAATGGTATATTTTCAGGAGCAAAATTTTCATCTGCCTTATATGCTCCATTAGTACCATCCCAAATTAATATAGGAGAAGGTTTATAATCATTTAAAAAATTCTGTTTTATTTTTTCATCTAGGCTAGAACGCTCTATTATTGCTTTCAAATAAGGATAAAGATGGTCATGTTTAAATATGATAATTGCATTTGGAGAATGTTTTAAAATTGTATCTCTTATCTCTAAAATACTAATCGCTGTCATTGCAGAATTATCAATAGTTTCTATTATATGAAGTTTATCATTTCCAGCAAAATTATCTAAAAACTTTTTATTATTTTCAGCAAAATGCAAATCATTTGATAAATGAGAATCAGTATGCCCTAATATAGTAAATCCAGCAGCAAATACAGGACTTTTTAAATTTGATATATTAGTAATTAAATAAGTATTAATATTAGTAGTACCCAAACCAAAAACTTGAGAATCAAAACCTATTGAAGGATAAAAAGTTTTTAAATTATATGTATTTAAAGCCTCTTCCAAAGCTATTGTATAATATTCATTTTTACTGAGTAAATCAGGCAAAGTATTTCCTATTTTTTTCGACTGTGTTTTAGGATAAAGAGGACTTGATCCTGTAAGCCCTGAAAGCCTAGCATAAAAGCTTCCATTATTAACATTAGGTGCTATTTTTCTAGAAGCTTTAGCCCATCTTCTATACTCTCTAGGAAAAGGGTCTTTATTAAATAATTTTTCAAAATGTGAGTAGTCATAAAAAGATTCTAAAAATATTAAATATACATCTCTTTTTAATCCTTTTTTCAATTCTTCTATCTTTTCTAAATCATTTGTTAAATTGGAATATATATCAGTATAATTATTTTTTAAATTATCTATATAATCATCATCTATTTTTTCATTATTATAAATAAAATTACTATTTTTACTCGAAGCATCAATTAAAATTAAATTAATATTATTCTCTAATTTTTCTATGCTGTCAAAAATATTTTTTGTAGATTTTAAATAAAGCTTTGAAATATCTCTTTTTGACTCATATTCTTTTAATAAATTAATTGACTCTAATACAAGTTCTTTGCTTGGTTTTATTTCATTAAGCCTATCATAATTAATCCTATAATTAATAGTATTCATTATTCCATTTCTATTTGCATTTCTTACAAAATCTATACTCCATATATCTATATTTTTAGGCTTAAAAAATAAATAAAATACTGCAAATATTATAAAAGCAGTCATTACAGCAGAGGCAATTTTACTTTTTTCCATAAACATTTTATATAAATTAAAAATAAATAATAATACAAAAATTATTATAGAAGAAAAATATATTATACTTACAGTTATAGTTATGATTTTTAAATACATTGGAAGAACAGTAATAAGAGAAGCATAAAGATTAGGCATATCAGAAAACAGTATCACCATATTAAGTACTGTTAGGCTTATAGATTCTATAGCAAAAAATGAAAATACAGATATTATACAAAATAATGAAGTAAATATTATTCTGATATTTTTTATATTATTCAAATTAAAAGGATAATATACAAGCAAATTATATGCTGTCATTGTAAAAATATAAGAATATAAAAAGTCATATATATTAAAATTAATCTTCATCATAGAAAATGAAGGCATAAGAAAATTGCATGTTATTAAATACAAAAATGAATTTAATATAAAAAATGCAATATATGATTTATAATGATAATATATATTTGGCATTATATAATAATAAAGTATTGGAAAAAGTATTATAAGAAAAATAAGAAATAAAAATACATCTTTTTTAATTCTTACTTTATATTTAATATTTTCTATTTTATTATATTTTTTTAATTGTATAGAATCATTATCAAGAACCAAATTACCATAATAACTTCCGCTCCATTTAATATTTATAACATTATTAGGCATTTCATTTGTATTTGGATAAACTCTATATATTTTATTATTTTTAAAAATGCTGCTGTAAAATTTTAATGTAAAATAATATTTATTTTCTAATATATGATTAAAATTAGATAAATATCCTTTTCTTTCAATATTTCCAAGAATTGAAGTAACTATAACAAATATAATTATCATAGATATAAATATTAAATATGATAATAGAAAAGTTTTTTTATTTTGCTTCATATATGATTATTTATATTTTTTAATTTTTATATAAAACAGTAATCATTTATATAAGTTAAATAAAAAATTATATGTTATTTTATTAGAAGGCTTTTATTTTTAATATATCATGTATATGAACTATACCAATAGGATTATTATCACTATTAATTACTACTAGATTAGTAATTTTTCCTTCCATTATATGGAGTGCTTCACCTATTAAAGTATCTTCATAAATAACTTTTGGTGAAGTATTCATAATATCTTTAACTTCTTTTAATAAGATATTTTTAGTATCATTATTATTAACAAGCAGTCTTTTCAAATCCCCATCTACTATGATACCTTTTAATTTATTATTACCATCAACAACAATAGCCATTCCAAGCTTGCATTCTATAATTTTAATTAATGCTTCATTTAAAGTTGTTGTAAGATTTATTATAGGTAAATTATTTGTATGCATAATAGATTTAACTTTAGCCAATTGTCTTCCCAAACTTCCTCCAGGATGAAATACAGCGAAGTCTTCTGCTCTAAAACCTCTCAATTCCATAAGGGAAGTGGCCAAAGCATCAGATAAAGCTAATGATGCTGTAGTACTTACAGTAGGAGCTAATTTCAATGGACAAGCTTCCTCTTTAACATAAGTAGGCAAAGTAATTTTAGCATTTTTTGAAAGAGTTGATTCAACTTCATTTGTAATTGCAATATATGGTATATCTTGTCTGCATAGCCAATTGACAAGCTCTATAATTTCACGCGATTCTCCGCCTTTGGAATAAAGCAGACAGTAATCATCTTTTGTAATCATACCAAAATCTCCATGCATACATTCATTAGGATCAACAAAAAAACTTGGAGTTCCAGTAGAAGCAAAAGTGGAAGCGGCTTTTCTAGCTATATGCCCGCTTTTTCCAACGCCCGATGTTATGACTCTTCCGCTAATTTTAAATAATTCTTTTACTGCATTTTCAAAATTTACATCCAATGTATCTGATAGCATTTTAAGATTTTCACTTTCAAGTAAAAGAGTAGTCTTTCCACGTTCAATTATATTCATACAAAACAATCCAATTATTAATCTATAACCGCACTTATCAAGTGTCCGGCTAATCTTTCTATAGCTTTATCTATATACTTTTCATCTTTCAATTTTTTCTTATATAGATCTATTTTTTCAGGGTTAATTTTTACTGCTGTTTTCATGTCGATACCCCTACTAAATAAACATATCTTCAATAAAAGATATCTCGCGATTATAATGGGTATCGTCTATTAAAACTGCCCCAAAGGAACATTTTTGATTAAAACTTAATCCTTTTTCAATTAAGTATTCTTCAGCTGTCTCATATAGTTTTTTCTTTTTGGCTTCTGATATTGAGCAAGCTGCATATCCAAAACTTCCCTGTCTTCGATATTTTACTTCTATAAACACAATAACAACTCCTTTTGTCATTACTAAATCTATCTCTCCTCTCGTTTTTTTACCTCTGAAATTTCTTTCTATCAAAGTATATCCGAGATTTTCGAGATATTTTAAGGCAATATCCTCTCCTAGATTGCCTATAATTTTTTTGTTAGTCATTTTTAATATTACTTTTCTTCAACATCTAATATATTAGCTTTTACCTCCTGCAAGAAATTATTATCTCTATCTACACCCGCTATAAACAGCTGATTAGTTTCTAACAAATTAATAGTCTCTCCGTCATTAATAAACTCTCCATTTTCATTGGAAAGTATTTTTATTATAGGTCTTATAGGGAAATTAGGATTAGTAGCAAAAACCATTCCCTTTCTTTTATCATTTAAAAGCACTATACTTCCTATAGGATAAACTGTAAATATACTTACAAATGTTTTTGATATATTAGGATCATATTTAGTATTAGCACCATGTATAATATCTTTAACTGCATCATATAATGATATATCTCTCTTTTTATTTTCATTACTTTTTTCAAGCATTAAGCTAAAAGTAGATTTATGATCATTTGATTTAGATTTAGAAGATGAAATTCTAATAGGCTTCATCATCTTTTCTACAGAATGAGCTATAGTAACTATTTTTGAATATAAATTTATTTGATTTCCAGATAATCCTCTAGGATATCCTTTGCCGTTAAAATATTCATGATGCATAAGAGATATCATAGCTAAATCTTCCTCAAACCTAAAACTGGTTTTCATGATTTTATAGCCATAAACAGTATGCTTCTTTACTTCTGAATATTCTTCTGTTGTAAACCTTCCTATTTTATCTAATATTTTGTCTGGAACTTTTACAAGACCTATATCATAAAGCATAGCTCCTACACCTAATTTCTTTACTCTATTTTCTGAAAATTTCATTGCACGGCCAATAATCATTGATATCAAAGAAACATTTAAAGATCTTATATAATATTCATCAACTTTAGGTAAATTACTTAGATTTAAAAGCTGAAGTACGCTTCCCAAATTCCTATTAACTATATCTAATATTTCATCTATAATTTCATTGAGTTCATTTACATTAACTAGATTATTACTTTTATATCCGCCTAAATTATTTTTTACTTTCTTGACAATATTTAAATATATCTTCTTAAATACTTTATATTCTCTTAAAAACTTATCAAAATCAGCAGAAACTTCAATATCCAAAGAAGTAGTATCTTCAACAAAAACCTCATTCAAGTCCCATTTCTGCAATCTTTGTATATCATCAGGTTTAATATCGATATATCCTGTTGATGCTAAAAAATCATTATAGAGATATATATCTTTTTTTTCTGCTTTAGTTTTTATATCTTCAACATTTATTTTATTTAACTTTGCCATTATTTATCTGCCTTTAATTTATATATATATTTTAATATTATACTAACAGCCTCATAAAGTGAATAAGGTATCTCCTCCCCTATTTCCAACTGCATAAGATGCTTAGCCGTATCTTCGTCAGAAACTATAGGTACTTTATGCTTTCTTGCAATATCAACCATTTTTTTTGCCAAATAATTATTTCCCTTGGATATAACTATCGGAGCATTATGTATCTCTTTATTATATAAAAGTGCCGCTGCATTTTTTATATCTTTATTCATTTTTTATACCAGCATAATTTATTTCTATATCTATATTATCAAATATAATTAAATCTCTATTTATATCTTCTTTTAAGTTATTAACTTTATTATACAATTTTTTATCAAATAATTGTATATTAAGCAAATATTTATTATCCTCTCTCTTAATTACATCTATTTTACAAATTGACTCATCATTATCATATATTACAAATGTTAATTTATTTTTATTATTTCTATCATCATCTTTGTTTATATAAAGAAGTACCTCTTTAATTTCTCCCTCTATCATAAATGGTATAGGAAGCATAAACACTGGTTCTTTTAAATTTCTATTTTTTTTATTTGAAGATAAAATTTTCAAAAGCAGTGTAAGCATACTAGAATTATCAGAAGACAATTCACCCTGAAGCATATCAAAGAGCATAAACCATATACCAAAATTAGCATTTGTATTTATATAGTTATTTAAATTATCTGCCAGATTGTTATCATCTCCCTGAATAACACTATTAGCAAGCATTACTAATATTTCGGTTATTTCAGTATTTTTGTTAGAGTTTTTTATAGCATTAATCAAATCATTAAGCTGCTTAAAAATATTTCCTAAAGAGTCTATCTCTTCTACCGTTAAATATACTCCGTTAGACATTGCATTTAATATAAACTTTTTTTTATCACTATCTAAATCAGGAAGATATTTTAATATAGTTTCAAAATATCTTATGTTTTCATGACTAGGCTTTATACCTTTTTGGGAAAGCATAGAAGAAATTTTAGAATTATTTTCTGTTATGTTAACTAAAATATTCGGTTTGCTTCTATTATTTAATAATATATTTTCCCTAGCCTCTTTCAAGCTCTCAGCATTTTTAAGAATAGTTAAAGTCAATTCTCCATTCTTTTTACTAACCAAAGCAAAGCCTTTATCAGTCATGCCGTTTTTAAATAATGCCGCCAATTTATTACCCATAACATTAACTAATGCTTTATCATTATCCAATTTACGCATTATAGAATATCTTACAACATCACCATCTTTGATTTGGGTATTATTTTTATTGGTTATATGATTAAAATATTTATTATTTATATTAAGCATAGTATTATTATATGCTTTTTTCATAATTTGTTAATAGGCATAAAAATACAAATATAATGATATTTTTTTTATAAAGTAAATTTTTATACTTCCGAATATTAACATAATAATAATAAATTAATAATTAGGAAGTAAATTATGGTAAATGGATTAGGAAATTTATTATCTTTTGTTGATACTAATGTTTCATCTAATAATAATACTTACAATTTGAATAATTACAGCTATGATGATTCTTTTGCTAATATGTTAAGCAAAACTCAAACTGATTATTCGGCTCCTTCAAGCGTCTCAAATAAGATGGAAAGACATATGGAAGCTGAAGAAAGTCAGGCTATGAATAATTATAATAGCTATGATGATTATGATAATTATAATGAATATAATACAGATGATGCAAGCGAGAAAACTTCTGCAGCTGAAGAAAATACTGCAAAAAAAGCAGATGAGAGCATATCTGAAAATAAAAAATCTGTTAATAATTCAGAAGAAAAAACAGAAAGTAAAGCAGATGAAATAAATACTTCCTCTAATAAAGATACTAATATTGAAGAAAAAGCATCAAAGATAAATAATAATGAAGAAAATATATCAGCAAAAGAAAAATTAGCTTTAACAAAAGAAAAAGCTAAACTCCTTTTACAAAATGCTTCTAGTAATAAAAAAACTGATATTAAAGAAACTAATGAAAAAGAAGTTAATAAAGAAATTAATATAAAAGAAAATATTTTAGCGAAAGCAGATAAAAAAGAAAATACTAAAAATGCTGAAGAAATAGAAAATATCAAAAAGCAGATAGAATCTTTAAATGCTGAAGAATTAAGCGAAGAT
Source organism: uncultured Brachyspira sp. (assembly GCA_944392715.1). Classification (GTDB taxonomy): domain Bacteria; phylum Spirochaetota; class Brachyspiria; order Brachyspirales; family Brachyspiraceae; genus Brachyspira. Next base: position 4,536 of record CALXXQ010000110.1, on the reverse strand, counting down.
GATAAAAAAGAATTAGAAAATTTAATAGAATCATTGGAAGCTATAAAGGCTATGATAGAAAATGATAATAGCGAAGATGAAAAAGAAGTTTCTGCTGAAAATATTAAAGATGATATTGAAATAAAAGAGATGGACTCTTCAGTTAATAATGAAGTAAAAATTGCTTCTGATAATGATAAAAATGCTGAGATAAAAGATATTAATATTGAAGATACTGCTATGCAAATTGATAATAATGCTATGGCAGATGCTAATATTGATATGACTAATGTTGAAAATAAATATGCAGATAAATATGATGATGCAAAAAATAACAGCAATAGTACTTTGAATAATACTATTTCAGATGATAAAGGTGCAGAACTTACAATAATAAATATGAAAGATTCTGCCGAAAATGCTCATTTGAAAGGATACAATCATTATAATAATAATGTATCTAAAACTCATAACAGCACAAACCTTACTGATAATATAATCAAATTCCAAGACTTAATGGGTAAGCTTGTAGAAAAAGCACAGGTTGCTCTTAATAATGGAAAAAGTGAAGTATTGATGAATCTTAATCCTGAGTATTTAGGAAAAGTAAGATTAAAAATCAGTATGGATGGAGATAATTTAGTTGGAAAAATATTTGTTGATAATGCTGACATTAAAGATATTTTCACTAAAAATTTAGATACTGTTATAACTTCATTAAGTGAAATAGGAATCAATATAGAAGGCTTTGATGTAATGCTAAGACAAGATATGCCTAATGATGGATTTGCTGAAGAATTAGAAAATCTTGCTAATAACAGATTATCAATGAACAATATTGATGATGTTGAAGAGGTAAAAGCATATATAGTTCCAGAAAGAAAATTGAATTTATTAATATAATAAATTTCAGAAAAAGTAAATAACTTTTTAAGGAGATGAATAAATGATATCAGCAGATGCTTTAAAAATGTCAGATAGAGAGATAAAAATATTAAAACAAGAGGTAGGAGCTTTCAATTTACAGCATAATTTTGAAAGAGACCCAACTCAAAATTCTTTAGGAAAAGATGCCTTTTTGAAATTATTAACTGTACAAATGAGCCATCAGAACCCTCTTTCTCCAATGGACAACAGAGATATGATAGCTCAGCTTGCACAATTCTCATCAGTTGAACAGATGACTGAAGTTAATAAAAATCTTGACTCTATGAAAACTTTTTATTCAAGCCAAACAGGTTATTCTATGCTTGGAAAGAGTGTTGAGGTTATGGATGAGGCTGGAAATAGATTCTTAGGACCTGTTGAAATGGTTATGGAAAATGATACAGGTGTAGCTCTTGCTGTTAGAACTGATAACGGACTTATAACTGTTCGTCCTGAAGATGTTATGATAGTACATTCAAGCGGTGATTTAATGGCTTCTGAGGCTGCTGCTGTTTCACAGGTTAGAGAGGCTCAAAGCGAAGATGAAGCTGCTAAAGTATTTGAATCTTCTTTGGTTGATAAGGCTCAGATTATAAGACCTTCTAATGATGAAGAAGAAATAGGCAGTGAGAAAAATGAATTTGGTGATATGAGAGCTGCTATAGAGGCTGAAATAAATACTGCTACTCAAAGTGAGGTTTCAAAAACTGATAATGCCAATCTTAATAAAACAGAAAAAAGTGTTGGTATGATGAAAGCAGAAGAAGCCTTGATGAATAGTAAAGAAGGCGGAAACAAATCAATGAAGAAATAATATTTATTTAATATAAATAAAAAAGCCCTTGTTTTTAAACAGGGGCTTTTCTTTTAGAAGTTATTATAATAAAAAATTTTCTTGTATATTAAGAAACTGTCTTTGTCAATTTATCAGCTGAATATTTTTCAGATGTTCCGCTATCAGTATCTTGTATAATAAGAGAAGCATTAACATTACCATTTCCATCAAATATTAAAGATAATATTAAAGATGAATTATTTTCAGTTTTTGTAGAGTTATAATTTTTATCATCTTCTCTTAAAATACTATTAAAAATAAATTCTTTTGAAATAGTTTTAAAAGTTACTGTAGAATCTTTATTTACTATCAAGCTTACATCTTCTTCTACAGCTGCTCCAGAAGATGGTATTACTGTATATTTTGCAATACCTGTATATGTTCCTTCATAGTTTGCAATTGTAATTTGATTATTATTGTTGTTATTATTATTATTATTAGATGAGTTTAAAGGGTTATCTTTAGCACAAGAAATAATCAATACTAAAAAAGCTAATAATATAAATATTTTTGTTTTCATTTTTATATCCTTATGTTATTTATTATAATATAACAAATTAATAATAAAAATGTTACTTATATTATTACTATTTTAATAGATAATCAACAAATCTTTGCGGAAGATAAACATTATCATAATCATCTTTCAAAGCTTCTCTAAAAAGCTCTGCCATCTCTTCAACTTTAAAACCTGCTATACCGCATCCTATTTCTGTTACTAAAAATTTAAGCTCTTTATGCTCCAAAGCAAATTCCAAAAACTTATCAACATATTTTTTTATTTCTGATACAGCCATCTTTCCGCTTTTAGTATAATCAACAGTAGGTATTGCAAATGTCTTTCCTTGAATCCCAAATGCCTGTCCGTATACAGCACCGAAATTCATGGCAAATCTTGCCGCACCTCCTCCATGTGCTCCCTGAGTATTACTTCCAAATACAAATACTTCATTATTCTCTAATTTTGTTATATTACCTGATGATATTCTATTCATAAAAAACTCCTTGTATAAAAATTATTATAATAATACAGCAAGAATATATATTATAATCATCATAACAAAACCTGTAATAGTGATTGATAATATAATATTTCTAATAATTATATTTATTATAGGGTTATATGAAAAATTAGCCTTTTTTATTCCATAAATAAATGTTATAATCAGTAATAATATATCATCTAATTTACCTAATGGAATTCTATCTGGAATTAAATCTATTGGCGAGAATGTATAAATAATGGCCAAAACGAAAGGTATCCAATATCTTAATTTTATATTATTTTTATTTTGATATTTTTTATAAACTCCATATTTTCTATATATTCCATCTTTTCCTAATATTTCTATATCTTCTTCAGGAATTTCTATATAATCTTCTTTTTTATTTTTATCATTTGTCATAAAATTATCCGCAGAGTATTAGCTTATTGAATACTTACTTTCCTTTATTTTGTCATAAAGTCTATAAGACATTTTTTTTAAACTAGCATATGTAAAACCTGCAGATACTGCTCCTCCAATTAAAGGAACTGCCTTTGAAACAGATTTCATAAAACTTTTAGAACCTATTTTTATGCCTATAGTTTTTAATATACTTGAAATAACTGCATGACCTACTATAGAAGTTGCTGTAAAACATATTCTTGCACTCTTCTCAGCTATTGCTTTCCATATAGTATTTAAAGCAATTGTTGCATTTTTATCTTCAAACATAACACCAATATACACAGCAGCTAAACAAGCTTCATCATCTGTCATTGAATCGCCTAAAGTAAAACTAGGAAGACCAGATATATAACAAAGCTTTTGTGCTATTCTTAAAGCATGAGCGAAAAATTGTGCAGCATCTGCAGGAACTGTTCCTATTCCAATAATGCCCCCAGGAAGACCTGAAACAAATGATACAGCTGTAGATTTACCTATTTCATAATTAATAGCTTCTTTTGATTTTTTATCTATTATATTTAATGGGACTCCTGCATCATAAGCTCCCTTCTCTAATATATTTTGAAGTAAAGAAGGATATTCTGATGCAAATGTATTAACTAAATATTTATGCTTATCTATTTTTACAAGAGGCATATTAGATACTGTCTTTATAAATGATAAAATATTTTTTTCTTCCATAAACTATAAACTCCTATTCAAATTATATAGTATATGCATTAATAGTCAATTAAATATTTATTATGCATAAAAAAAGAATAGCTGAAATAATAGCTACTCTTTTTTATATCTATAATCATTTTTTGTATTTTAACTATATTTTATTTCTATATTATCAAAATCTTCTTTTGAAAGCACAGAAACACAAAGAGGTATTAATATATTTTCTTCTTTGAATATCATATCTGAAATATGCTCTTTTAATAACTTTATATTCTCTGAATTAATTTGATTATTTTTACTATAATTAATAATATCTTTTAACTCATTTAATATATCTTTATCAACTCTGCTCATCACCTTTGAAGGCTCATCATTGCCATATTTTTTTAAAGCTGTAATAAATAAACTTTCCTTTTTACTGTAATGACTATTAAGATTATCATAAAGCTCATTTAATATATTAATATTATCATAACTTTTAATTTCATTTAATAATTTTTCTATAGATCTATTTTCTTCTTTAAAAATATCTATAGCCTTATGATTAGTTTTTGTATTATTATCCATAGCGTCTTTTAAAACAAGCGTTCTTATATAGAAAAATCTTTTAGCTTCATCTATACTCATACCATTATCTATAAGCTCATGCATAGCATTATGAACTTCTTCTGCTGATACTTT
>CALXXQ010000109.1 GCA_944392715.1 uncultured Brachyspira sp. | reverse complement strand
TTTTTATATCCTATAGTATTAACATTTGCAAGGTTATTGGCTATAGTATCAGTTTTGAACTGCATACCGTTCATACCGCTTGCAGCTGTCCATAAAGAACGTACCATATAATACACTCCATTATCTTATAAATTTATTATATTATATCTTCGGTAATTACAAAAATTGCTTTATAGAATTTATATAAAAAATATTATGTTAAGTAAAAAAATAAAAAAATGGGAACTTTTTTAAGTTTTAATCGTCTAATAAATTAAATGATATATAAAACATAATGTATTTAAGGAGGTTTATCATTATGTTTAAAACGCTATTATTCAAGAAAAAATTTATATTCACAGCTGCGGCAATATTTTTGTTATCTATGTCCGTATTTGCAAGAACTTATGAAGTTGATGATTTTAATTTTAGCAGGAGAAATGGAGTTTATGGAAGAAAACTACCTGATATACAGCTCACATCTGAACAAATGTCGCAAATACAATCTATAGAAAATAAATATTATACTCAAATAGAAAATTTGAGAAAGGATATTTATAATCAAATACAAATTATAAGGTTAGAAATGTCAAAAGAAACACCAAATATGAGTATTATAGATAAGGCTATAGATGATAAGACTAAATCAGCATCTCAGTTACAAAAAGTGAGAATTGAGTGTTTTTTAGAAATTGATAAAGTATATAAACTAAATTAATTAATATTTTTTCATAATTCATAAATAAAGCCTATATAAAATCATATTTATATAGGCTTCTATATTATATATAACTGTATATTATATTTTTTAATGTAAATTAATATTGTCGATAAGACTTTCTATTATCATATCACTTGTTACATTTTCAGCCTGTGCTTTTATTATTGCTAGTGATAAACTCGCATAAAAATAGCTGACAACTATCCTTCGTCAGTTATCAGCTGCTCGTTTATCACTTTATAAAAAAGCCCGATTAACTTAATAATCAGGCTTTTAATAATCAATCATTTTTTATAAGTTAGACATTATGGTACATTAATATTATTAAGAAGGTTCTCTATTATCATATCACTTGTTACATTTTCAGCCTGTGCTTTTATTATTGCTAGTGATAAACTCGCATAAAAATAGCTGACAACTATCCTTCGCCAGTTATCAGCTGCTCGTTTATCACTTTATAAAAAAGCCCGATTAACTTAATAACCAGGCTTTTAATAATCAATCATTTTTTATAAGTTAGACATTATGGTACATTAATGTTATTAAGAAGGTTCTCTATTATCATATCACTTGTTACATTTTCAGCCTGTGCTTCATAGCTTACACTTATTCTATGTCTTAGTATCTCATAAGCTACAGCTCTTATATCTTCTGGCATTACGAATCCTCTGCCCTGCATCATAGCATTTGCCTTTGCGGCTTTAGTTAAATATATTCCAGCTCTTGGAGAAGCTCCATATTCTATATATTCGCTTTGAAGTTTATAATCTTTAGGGTTTCTAGTAGCATCTATTATATTAACTATATAGTCTATTAATCTTTCTTCTATATGTATTTGATTAGCCAATTTTCTTAATTTTTCTATAGTTTCTATAGTAGTTATAGCTTTTAATTCTGCTGGTTTTGAAGATGACATATTTTTTATTATAGTTTTTTCTTCGCTTTTAGTAGGATATTTTACTATAACTTTAAGCATAAATCTATCAACCTGAGCTTCAGGAAGAGGATAAGTACCTTCCTGTTCTATAGGGTTTTGAGTTGCTAATACCAAAAATACATCTGGCAATCTGTATGTAGTATCTCCTATTGTAACCTGATGTTCTCCCATAGCCTCTAAAAGAGCTGATTGTACTTTAGCAGGAGAACGGTTTATCTCATCGGCTAATATTATATTAGAAAATATAGGTCCTTGTTTAGGAAGAAATACTGAATTTTTTATATCATAGATTTCTGTTCCTACTATATCGGCAGGAAGCAAATCTGGTGTAAACTGTATTCTCTTATATGTTGCATCTATTGTGCTTGCTAATGATTTTACAGTTAAAGTTTTAGCAAGTCCTGGCACTCCTTCTAATAGTACATGCCCATCACATATAATGCCAAGCAAAAGTTTATCTATCATATTTTCCTGACCGATTATAACTTTTTTTATTTCATTTTTGATAGCATTTACAACATCAAGAGCCATTTTAGAGGCTTCAGATATAGCCTGTAAATCCTTGCTAGCATTAGTTATATTATTATTATTTTCAGCATTATTGATATTTTCTGTCATATAATTTTCCCTTAACAAATTTATTTATTATTTTTTTTATTTTCAAAGTTCTTTTTATTAAATTTATGTTGATCTTTTATAAATTTATAAATTAAAAATGCAATCAATACTATAACAAGCCATTGACCTATCATAATTAGTAAAAACCAAGAATTAAATACTCTTATATTACGTTCACCTATAGCCTGCTCTTTAGGAACTAAACTGTTTCCTCTTTCGATATTATAATATCTTGCCTCTAATTCTGGGATTTTAAGCTTTCCGCTTCTTAGAGGCTTCATAGTATATATTATTTTATAGTTCATAGTAGGAATTTCATTTTCTTTATGTACTGTTTCTATTTCTACTTTTTCATTAATTACTTCAAAATCACTTATAGCATTTGTATTAATACCCTCTGCTTTAAATTTATCTGCATCTCCTGTATAAATAAGAGAGTATTCTAAATTCTGCCATAGATACATACTTTTTTTATTTACTTTTTCTTCTACTATTACTATGGGGTATAGTGTATTTGCTATTATCATTATTAAAAAAATATAGTATTTAATCATTGAAGTAGATTATATAAAAATATAAAAAAAGTCAATATATAAAGTCATTCAGTTTGCTCAATAAAATATTATAATTATAATAATTTATCTTACAAATCTATTGAAGTCAAATGTATATGATAGAGAAGCTCCTATACCAAAATAGAAACCGCTTGCTAATTGCTCCAAATAAGGAGTGAAGTTTAATGAAAGACTTGCATCACTGTTTAGTACCAAATAAAGTCCTAAACCTAATCTATTTAAATACAGCACAGCACTATTATAAAAATCATAAGCAAAATGATATTCTAAATATATACCAGCCAAAGAAAAACCAAATAAAGCACCAGGATAAACCCCAAAAGCCGCTTTTAATCTAATAGATTCAACAACTCCTCTAGGATCATTAAAATACATAGGAAGTTCAAAATTAAAAAATGCAGTGAAAAAGTCTCCTAATCCTATTAAATAATGAAGCTGAGGATTAAGCCCGAATTTTTGTTTGGATGATCCTGGAAATAATACTTCTACAGCTCCTATAAATCCATTAAAAAATTGAAATCTAGGCATTATGGAAAATTGAGGCTGTCCTTCTACACCAACACCTAATTCTGGAGTATATGTCATAGGAAGAACTCTTGCAAATACATCAAAATTTCTTAATATTCCGAAATTGAGCATAATAGGAGTTGAGAAAGTGTATTTATTTTTTACTCCTATTCTATCATTATTAATATAAACTGTACCTCCTAAACGCAATGCTCCAGTCATACCCGTATACATATTGTATGGAAAAGAATAGGCTAATGCAGATATCATTAACATTAAAATAAATATAAATAAAAACTTTTTCATTATTATATCTTCTTAACTATAAAATAATACACTTTATACTAATATAATATATTATAAAAAAAATATCAATAAATAAATGTGATAACTATGATAATAAAATCTAATTATATGTTAATAGCACTTATTCTTTTTTTATAATTTTTAATAGAATTTTTTCTATTTTTAATATATATTTATAGAAAATTTTTTATGTTATTTTATTTTAAATAGCAAATAATTTAAGAGGGATAATTTAATGTCAGAAAATCAAAATAATTCTGAAAATACACAAAATGAGAAAAATACAAGTGTAGAAAAAAATGCAGAAAAAGAAAACAGAAAAGAAAAATTAAACACATTAAGAAATATGGGAATTAACCCATTTCCAAATAGTTATGATGTAACTTATAAATCAAAGGATATAGCAGAGAAATTTGAAGAGCTTGAAAAGAATGAAACTGAAGTAGCTATTGCAGGGAGAATTATGCTTTACAGAGTAATGGGTAAATCTTCATTTTTAACTATAAAAGATGCATCAGGAACAATTCAGGCTTATATACAAAGAGATAAGGTAGGCGATGATTTTTATAATACAGTATTTAAAAAGTTAATAGATATAGGCGATATTGTAGGGGTGAAAGGTACTGTTTTTAAAACTAAAACAGGAGAAATCACAATATATGCAAATGAATTAAAATTATTAACTAAATCATTAAATCCATTACCAGAAAAATTCCATGGATTAACTGATACAGAACTTCGATACAGACAAAGATATGTTGATTTGATAATGAATGATGATGTTAAAGAGGCATTTATTAAACGTTCAAAAATGGTTTCTGCTATAAGAGAAGTAATGATAGAAAATAACTTTTTGGAAGTAGAAACTCCTATGATGCATCCTCTAATCGGAGGAGCTAAGGCTAAACCTTTTGTTACTCATCATAATACTTTAGATATGACTTTATATTTAAGAATAGCACCAGAACTTTATTTGAAAAGACTTGTAGTAGGAGGTTTTGACAGAGTATTTGAACTTAATAGAAATTTCCGTAATGAAGGTATATCTACAAGACATAATCCAGAGTTTACTATGATGGAAGCTTATATGGCTTATGCTAATTTCCACAAGGTTATGGAATTGGTAGAAGAGGTATTCTCTAAGGTATGCTTTAAATTAAATGGAAAATATACTACTCAATATAAAGATTATGAAATTAATTTTAAACCTCCATTTGCAAGAGCAGCTATGGTTGATTTAGTTAAAGAACATTCAGGACTTGATTTTAATGCTATACAGTCAGATGATGAGGCATTAGAAAAAGCTAAATCAGTTGGAGTAGAGATAGATACTTCCAAAACTAAACCTTCTAAATGGGAAGTAATGGTTTCTGTATTTGAAGAGAAAGTTGAAGAAAAATTGATACAGCCTACATTTGTTATTAATTATCCTAAATCAGTTTCTCCTCTTTCAAAATCTTATCCTGATAATCCAGATATTACAGAAAGATATGAATTATTTATAGGCGGAATGGAAATGTCTAATGGATTTAGTGAGCTTAATGATCCAATAGACCAAAAAGAACGTTTTGAGGAGCAGTTAAAAGCTAAGGCACGCGGTGAAGATGAGACTATGGATATGGATTTAGATTATATAAATGCCTTAGAATACGGACTTCCTCCTACAGGCGGTCTTGGAATAGGTATTGACAGAATGGCTATATTATTCTTGAATGTAGCTAGTATTAGAGATACTATTCTTTTCCCTCAAATGAGAAAATTAGATTAATTGTTTAAATGTATAAAAAATTATAAAAAAATTATTACTAATTTCATACTATTTTGTTTTACATAACACAAATAATATGAAAAAGAGGGTGAAAATGAAAAAAATCTATTTATTATTAATAATTTTTGTACTTGCGATTTCTTGTTCTAATAAAACAGAAAGTACTCAAAATGCTGATTTGAATACTGCTGCAGATACTAATAATACAGCTTCAGAAACTCAGATGCCTGCAAATACTCAAACTTTTGAAGGCGATTTTGTTTACTATGCTGATTCTGCCAATTTCAGTAATTATACAGAAATGAAAACTTATCCTGTAGCTATGGAAGGTGAATATCTTAATTTAGAGAGAGAATATACAGGATTTAATTTTACTGAACCTACTAAAGTTAATCTTAAAGTAGAGGGATATTTAGAAGAGAGACCTGGAATGGAAGAAGGTACTACAAATATGTTTTTAATAGTTACAAAAATAATAGGTTTTGATACTAATAAAACATCTCCTTTATTCCAAGAATAATAATAAATTTTAATTAGACTATATGATGCTGGCATATAATTTTTATGTCAGCATTTTTATTTTTAAATTAAAATGAATTTTTATAAATTTCAAATTGTATTATCAAAAAATAATATTTACTATTTACAAAAATAGCTATTAAGATATAATCTCTTCTATCATTTTACTATTACTTTTTATTTGGGATATTTATGAAAAAAATTAATATAATTGTATGTTTTATATCTATAATAATTACATTCATTGCATTATTTTCTTTAAATTATTTGAATGTTAATAATTCTAATACATCTTTAAGCAATATTAATATAATGAATACTAATTATAAAGAATCAAGAGATTATATATTAGATGATTATTATATATTTGATTATTCTCAAAAAGAAGAAAAGTTAAAAGAATTATTTCAATCAAGTCCAATAGCTTCAAGATTAAAATATAGAGCAAGTTTAATATCTCATTTGGGAGAAGAAGAAATTGTTATAAATGGAATTGATATAAAAAATGATAATGAAGTTTTTGGTATACTTAATAAATTCACATTAGACAATTTTGACCCTAATAATTCCATTATAATAAGTAAATCAATATCTTCTGTATTAGATGTTAATACTAATGATACTATAATATTAAAACTTATCACTAAAACAGGACATTATAATGCAGAAGAATATACTATAATAGGAGTATCAGAAAAATTAAATTATAATTATGCTTTTATAGATATTAATAATCTTAATGAATTTGTAGGTTTAAGTAATGCTGCTACTGAAATGTATGTAAAGCATAATATTAGCGATGAAAAATTAATTAATTATAATGATGATATAAAACAAATTTTTGGAGATGAGTTTGGAGTATATAGTAAAAAAGATATTTTAGGAGAAAGCTATAATGATAATAAAAATTACAGCAGATATAAAATATATATAGCATTAATGTATTTATTTGCTTTATTTTCAATTTTTATGTTTATTAATTCATATATAAGCGATTATAAAAAATTAATTAAAGAAAAATTATTATTTAGTGTTATTGGATTCATAATATCATTTATTATATATTTATTATTTTATAAAAATGGATTTGATTATATATATATTATTATGTTAGCTATAAATATATTATCAGTTATTTCATCTAATTTTAAATATTCATTTTTGGAGAAATTGTTTATAGAAGATGAAGAATATAAAAAAAATAAAAATGCATTAATGATGTTTGCAATAGTATTTAGTTATATATTCGTATTTATAATATTGTATTCATCATTTTTTGTATTTGTGAATGAGGTAAGATATGATTCATCTGAAAATATTATAAGAATAGTAAAGAATAATACTTCAAAGAATACATTTTTATTTGACGGTTCTATATACTCGAATTCTATGAGCAATGAAAATATCACAAATATTCTTTTTGATGAAATAATTTCATATGATAAATATGCTGATATAGAAACATCATTATCTTTTCCTGTGGGAGTTGTTATAAGGACAGGAAGTATATCATCAAGAGTTTATGCTTATGATAAAAATATATTAGAAAATGGAATGAGCGTATCAAATATTATAGTTGATGGAGATATGTTTGAAACTCCAAAGAGAGAGATTATTGTAGGTAAAGATTTGGCTGATTATTTACAATTAAAAAAAGGAGATGCATTATCATTAATAGCAAAGGCTTCCAGAGGCTGGCTTGAAACAGGTTATTTTTATGTAAGCGGAATATATGATTTGAAAGATAAAAATTATGATATTATAGGAGATATGACAGCTATGAATAGTTTTATATATCTCAAGGAAGGCGATAAATCTCCATATAATGAAAGCATAATAGTTTTTTCTGATGATGAAAATATATATTCATCTTTAATTAATAGCTATATTATAAATAATAATGGCTTAAAAGTTATAAAAACTGCAAGCGATTATTATCCTAAATATGATAATTCATTGAAAAATATTACTTTTATACTTATAATAGTTCTAGCATTTACTCTTTCTTTATTATCTTCTTCTTTAATTTCAATATTTCATAGAAGATTATTAGGATATTTTGAGGATAAATCTAAAAAAGTGTTAAATAAATTGTATATAATATCATTGCTTATATCTTTAATAATATCAATGATAATAATATTTATTTTCTTTCCATTTATTTTTAATTTCTTAATATTTTCTATGTCTGTGATATTATTATCATTTATATTATCTATTTTTATATCAAATTATAATGTGATATAATTCGGAGTTGCTCAAATGAAATTTTTAAAAAAAATATCAAAGAGAAATAAAATAATATTTTTAGCTGCTATAGTATTATTTTTTGTAATGATTATATATATGTATAATACTGCGCATTCTATAAGAGTGAGATATATTACATTGGAATTTGAAGATTTGCCTATGAGTTTTAATAATACAAAGCTAGCATTGGCAGCAGATATGCATGCTGGTCTTTATATACCAGAAAGCCATGTAAAAAAAATGTCTGATTTAATAATGAAGGAAAATCCTGATATTATATTATTTGCAGGTGATTATATTTATAGTGCACCTCATAAATTCAAACATTATAGTATAAAAAATACTGAGAAATTTAATAATGGCATAAAAGGTTTAGAAGCCAAATATGGAAAGTATGCTGTTTTAGGAAATCATGATAATTGGGAAAATACTGAGGATGTTTCTAATTCATTATATTCAAATGGATTTAATGTTATAGATAATAATATTTTATTTATTACAAATGAAGCTGATGATTATATATCTATAGGAGGAGTAGGGGATTATTTGACAGATGATGTTAATTTTGATATGGCAACAAGTAATGTTAATATAGATGATTTTCACATACTTTTATCACATGAGCCTAATATACCGCTAAAAAAAGCTAAAGATGGAGGATATACTGATTTTATAGATTTCTTTTTTTCAGGACATACTCATGGCCTTCAAATAAGTTTTTTACCTATGCATTTTTGGGAAACTATAAATAAAAATAGAGAATATCCAATTTTTCCTGCTGTTTACGGACTTATGAATTATGGTAATATGAAAGTTTATATTACTTCAGGAATAGGGGCTGTGCTTCTTCCATTTAGATTATTTGCTTATCCTGAAGTAGTTATAGTAACTTTGAAAAAGAAGTGATAAAAAAATAGGCCTTAAATATTTAATTTAAAGCCTATTTATGATATTCAATAATTTATTTAATTAAAATATTTTAGTATAAAAATGGCAGTAAGGCATAGAACCTTTTTTAGCATAATAATCCTGATGATAATCTTCTGCCTCATAGAAATTTTTATATTCTCTTATAGTAGTAGCTACATCATACTTTTTTTCTCTTAACATAGCCACATATTTTTCAGCTATTTCTTTTTCTTCTGGAGTTTGATAGAAAATAGCAGATAAATATTGAGAACCTATATCAGGACCTTGTCCATTTTTTTGAGTAAAATCATGAGTTTCAAAGAAAAGTTTTACTAATTCTTCATAAGTAGTTTTTTCAGGATCATAAGCTACTCTAACTGTTTCTAAATGTCCTGTAAGTCCAGTACATACCTCTTGATATGTAGGATTTACTTTATGTCCTCCAGCATATCCGCTTACTACAGAAATTACGCCATTAGATTTTTCAAACCAATATTCAGTTCCCCAAAAACATCCTGAAGAAAAATAAGCATATTTAACATTCTCAGGTATAGGAGTATTATTATTCATATTATTATCCTTATTATTAATATTTTGACTGTTCAGCTTTTCAGAACATGAAATAATAGATAATAAAGATAAGACTGTTATTATTATTTTTTTTACCATTTATTATTCTCCATGATTTTTATTTTAATTCTTTATTATCTTAACTTTCAAAACACTATTTATTTTTCTGAATTTTCATTTGTAAATTTATTAACAAAATTCAATGAAACAGAATTAATGCAATATCTAGTCTCTTTATCAGTAAAACCTTCTCCATAGAATACATGTCCCATATGTCCTCCGCATTTTGCACATACAACTTCAACTCTTCCGCCATCTCTTAATAATTTTATATTTTCAGTTATAGCATCATCGAAACTAGGCCATCCTGTACCTGAATTAAATTTATCTTCAGATTTAAAAAGAGGAGTATTGCATATTCTGCAAACATAAAGCCCTTCTTCTTTTATATTAAGAAGATCACCAGTAAAAGGTATTTCAGTACCTTTATTTATCAGAACATGATATTCTTTTTCCGTGAGTTCTTTTGAAGCTGATATATTTTCACAGGAAATATTATTCTGTGTCTGAAGGTTTGCACTCTCATCGCATGAGATTATCAATAAAGCAGATAGTAGTATTAGTAATGTTTTCTTATTCATAATATTTATTATATACATTCCTTTTTAAAAATCAATATATTTATTTTATTTATGTGCATTGATAGGAAATGAATAAGCAGTCCTATCTCTCACATCAAATATATTCCCAGCCGTATCTATAAATTTATAATCAAACATACGAGTAAATTTCTTATATTTGATTTTAGCAGGCAGCTGTATGGATTCTATATTTCCAGAATAAGCATCTATTCTATATAAAATCATACTATCAATTTGATTATTAGACATTTTTTCCTGTATTATTGCAGGAGTATCTAAATAAACTTTATTATCATCTTTTAAATAGAAAAATCCTCCGCTATAATGATTTAGAAATGATAGAAATTGAATTTTCCATATTATTTTTTTATTACTGTATAAAGAAATTGATTCATCATTATCTAATAATAATAAATCTTTTCCATCAACATTAAATATTTTAGATACTTTAATTTCAGAATATCCTATTAATTCTTTAGTCTCAGTTAATGTATTAAAGTTTAATCGATTTATAACTCTATTTTCAATAATTGAAGGATATGTAAATATTTCTCTTTTTTCATCAAAACATCCGCTCATAATGTAAATATTTTCTTTTAAAGTATACATAATTTTATTAGTTTGTATATCATATATAAATACTTTCATTATATTTACATCTCTAGCTCTCATAAATATATATCTAGGATTTCCTGTAAAATGGGCTTCATATACATATAAATTATTTATTTCTAATAATACTTTATTGGTTCCTATTTCAATTATTTTAAATACATTATTTTGAGAATCATTACTTGTAACGGAAATAGTCATAATTTTTGTTCCGTCCAAGGATAAATCTATTATTGAATATGATCTTGCATTTTTATGAAAAGTTCTGCATATATCCAATTTGAAGTCATATAAAAAACTATTACAGCTTCCCTTATAGTATGGTGTAAATATCCCCTTATTTGTATTTTGATCTATATATATATAATAGTCATCTTTTTCTATTTCATTATATATTACATTCTGTTTTGATATCATTAAGTAAATCTCCTAATCCTTTATTTTGACTATCATCATAGGTTCTATTTTTATATTTGTATTGTTTTCTAATATAGCATAATTATCATATGTTTCTATAACTTTTGCTGATGCTACAAGTTTTTCTACATTTTTGTAATATCTGTACTTATAAAGCATCTCGCTTGTATACCAGACATCTCCTTCTTCATTAGTTCTTACAGGCATATATGCTTTATTATTTTCATTATTTATAATCGGATTTTTTGGGCTATTGCTTATATTTGTTGTTGGAATTTCTCCTACAGGTAATTCTAGTATTTTATCTACTTTATATATATTAAATTCATCTCCATTTTTTATATTATTTTTTTTTCCGAGATTTATATATAATTTATTATTTTCTATTCTAGTTATTATACCTATAATAGGAGGATTTCCAAGGAATTTAGTTATATTATTTGCAATTTTATTTAATGCTATTGAAGATGCACTTCCAAGGGCAGTTTCAGTAAAAAGGGCATCTTCTGAAGAATATACAGGACTATTATTTGGAAGTGTATAAGTACCTGTATCTGTAAAAGACTGTACAGTTTTTAATGAATCTATATCAATGAGATTTATTTTAAATTTCACATTTGCAGTATCTTTACCGCCTTTTTTTAAATTGAAATCCAATATTTCTCCTGTTATTATATAATCAGAATTAAATGTTTCTTTTATAAAATCAGAAGCCAATTGCAAATTAGTCTGCATAGTTTTATATGAAGCTACAATATCATAAGAAGCAAAATATGATATTAGTAAATCATAATCTGTTACTTCCAGCATTTTAGTATTTATGAGTGAATCTTCTAATACTCTTGGTATTCCATCATCTACTTTATATTCTTTTATCCAAGATTCATCTATACTTGAAAATGGAATAATTGTTACAGTAATAGGGTATATAACAATACTGTATATAAACATTATTATTAATATAAATTTATTCTTCAAAAAAAACATAGTATATTAGTAGTCTTTTTTTATCTCTTTTTCTTTTTTAGGACAGCGATATGCCATTAAAGCATTTATAGATATTAATGACAAAAGCAATCCAAAAATAAAAACAATTTTTCTAAAAAAAGTCATATTAAAGTCCATTATATTTTATAGTATAATTATATTATAAAGTTTAACAATTTCAATAGTTAACATAAACATTTTTTAATAATGTTCTTTTATAAAAAATATATTTGACAACTCAATTAACATAATATATTATATATAAATGAAAAATAAAAATGAAAAAAATATAAATGATAAAGCTTTAAAAACAATAAGTAGAGCAAATAAAAAAGCTGTTATTGCAGTTATTTTTTCAATTGTTTTTTCAGTATCTTTTATTGTTGCATTATTTTATTATTTTTTTGTAAGCAAATTAGACATTGCTAAAAAAAATGATGAGCCTTTATATTTTGCTGTTTTATTTATAGATGATAACAGAGAACAAATTTACGGAGCTTATGTAGGTATAGTATCTAGTTTGAATAATAGAATAGGACTTATAGGGCTACCTAGAAATATAGCATTATGGGAAAATAAAAATTATAATCCTTCGATATTAAATGAATTATATAAAAATGGAGGAGAAAATGCTGTTTTTAGAGCGATAGAAACTTCTGTTGATAAGAAAATAAGTTATAGAATATCTATTGATAATAATCAAATATCTGATATTATAGACTTGATAGGCGGTGTAAAGATGTATATTGAAGAGCCTATTGAATATAAAGATGAGGAGAATGGATACGAGCTTTCATTTGGAATAGGAGAATGGCTTTTCACTGGAAAAAAAATAATATCATATCTGCATTATTTAACAATGAAAGGTTATGAGGATATAGAAACTTTATATAGATTAGAAGATGTAATAGTTAATTGTATGATGAGTTTAATACAAAGTCCTCAGCTTAGAAATATAATTCATGTGCAAAGTATGAGAAATACTGTATTTTCCAAAGTAAAAAGTAATTTGAGGCCTCCAGATATAAAGGCTTTTTCCAATATACTTGCTAATAGTAATGAAAGGACTTTAGTTATAGAAAATATAGATGCAAGAATTGATGATAATGGAGTTCTGACGCCTATATTTGAAGGAAGTGCTTTTATTAAACAGATGGATGATTTAACTTTATATGTGGAGCTTAAAACACAAAAGAGTGAATTGAACAATGAAGATGTAAGCTTGACTGTATTGAATGCTACGACAGTCGTAGGGCTTGCTGACAGAATAAATATTAGAATGCGTTATAGGGGCTTTTCTGCTGGAGAGTATGGTAATTTTATGACTAATCTTAATGAGAGTGTAGTTCTTATTAGAGACGGACAGATAGAAAAAGCTTTTATGGTTGCAAGAGAGGGCAGAATAAATAGAGTATATGCCAAAACGGATAGAAGAGTATTAAATAATGTTGTATTAATATTGGGGAATGATTACTATGAAATTACACAATGATGAAAATAATAAAGAATTATCAAATAATAATAATGAAGCGAATGAAGTTTTAGAAACTAAGCTTAAAAAGAGAAAGAAGCAAATTATAGATAAAGAAAGGGCTAAAGAATTAACTTTTAAAGCAGCTAGAGCTTTAAATGATAAAAAGCTTGAAGATATTGTTATATTAGATTTAGAGGAAGTAACTACTCTTTCGGATTTTTTTATATTAGCTACAGCTTCTTCTTCGCCTCAAATGAAGGCAGGTTCTAATGCTGTTTATAAAGATTTAAAAGAAGAAGGTATTTTACCTTATGCCGAAAATGATAATGATCCTGAATCAGTTTGGTATTTAAGCGATTATGGATTTTTAGTAGTTCATATTTTTACTGAAGAGGGAAGAGAATACTATAATTTAGATAAATTATGGCATGAAGCTAAAAAGATAGATATATCTGAAATATAATTTTATGGAGGTTCCATTATGAAAAAGATTACAATAATTATTTTATCTATCACTATGATATTTGCTAAGCTTTCTTTTGCTGAGAGCGGCTGGCAGTTTGGGGTTATGATTCCTATTGGAGCTAGTTTCAGCTTTTATAATGTTAGCTTTAATACTTCGCAGGCTACACCTGATTATATAAATAATTATCAAAAAATAAACGGTGCTGTTGGTTTTGATGTTGGAGTTAATTTACAGGGCGGATATTTAGTAACAGACGGAGATAAGGGAATAAGCTTATTATTAGATTTGGGATATTCTCATGATTCTTTTGGACTTTCAAGTTCATATGATGAAAACGGAGTAAAAGTAAAAAGTACAGAATATTATACTTTTGAGAATTTATCTGTTGGAATACTTCCTAAATTCCATTATAAAAATTTTGCTTTTGGTTTTGGAGTAGGCGTAAAGCTTCCTTTATACCTTACACATTCGGCAGAAATTATGAAGGATAATGTAGCTACAAAAACATATAGTTATTATGGTGCTTCTAAGATGAATGGTATTATGAAAAATGCTGTTATGACTTATGTTAAACTTACTTTTGATTATTCTCTATATGTACATGATAATATTGCACTTTTATTGGGTGCTTATATAGGAACAGATTTTGGAATTGATTTACGCGGTGCTGAATTAGTTATGGTTGACAGTAGAAATTTAGCTTCATTTGATTTAGGCATTCAATTAGGTATGAAAATAGGAGAAAATCTTTTTTAATAAAAACAATTAACCTTACAGCATAATTTTTTATTTATTAATTATACTGTAAGGTTTTATTATTTTATTTCATAAATTTGATATATTATAAAAGTTTCATTTAAATATTTACTTTCATCTTTACCTCTATATTCACCATATTCATCAATAATTTGTTTTGTAATTATACTATTATTAATAATTTCATCTAGCTTATTTATTTCATCTTTAAATATACATTCTTTATCAGGAGTTATTAAACAGCCATAATCTCCAATTATAGTATTGATTTCAGATTTGAAATTTTCTAAATTACCGTCATATTTTATTTCTAATTCTTTAAAAGAATATGATTTATCTAATACTTTCACTGTCCAATTACCAGATAAGCCTGTTTTATACTCTGGCACAAGCTTGCCGTTATAATATATATAATTTGTTATTCCTAAAACACCTTCTATATCTATATTGTTGTAAGAAGAAAATTTTTTAAATGTAGGATTTGTTCTTATCAAATATTCTATATTATCAACGCCTTTATATTTAT
>CALXXQ010000108.1 GCA_944392715.1 uncultured Brachyspira sp. | reverse complement strand
TAGCCATCATTTGAGCAGCAAAACCAACTATAGTAACTATTTCAGAATCATTGAAATGTTTTTTAAGATTATTCATAAGTTCATCAGTTACACCATTAGGATCTTTTACCATTTGCATACCTAATTGTGATAATAATTCTTCTTTTTCATCGAGTTTAAGATTTTTAGGGTCATCTCCAATAGCTTTTAAATCTCTAATGAAAAATAAAGAACAAAGCATACATCCATTAGTAGTAGAAACAGAATGCGCCAATATCATAGCAGCTCTTTTACCCACAACTTGAACCAATCTGTCAAATGAAACATACCAACCCATAAATGCTTCATAAGTTGCATAGTCATTTAATAATGCCTTTTTCATATTTGTAACACTACCGCTTTTTTTTATTTGATAATCGAAAGCTTCTTTTACTTTTCCTTGAGCTTCTTCATATTCCATAAATTTAACTCTAGCCATACTAACTCCTTATTTAAAAAATTATAATTAGTTTTTTATTTTATAATAAAAATAAAATTATGCAAAGTCTTTTAAATGTCCGCTTGACACTTTTTTAAATGCTCTTAAATAGTATTTTATATCATCTAAATCTCTTATAGATAATACTTTATGCATTAAAAACTGAGGTGTAAAACTCAAATTATAAAGCTTCTGTACCCAAGATTTTATTTTTTCTTCGCCTACATCTGTTTTCATTATAGCAGTACGCATATCATAATCTTCCCAATTTTCTGTAGTAAGCCAATTTTCTCTTTTACATTGATTGAATAATTCAGTACCAGGATACGGAATTATTATTGTTGCCTGCATAGTTTTAGCATAACCTTTTAGAAGAAGCTTTTTAGTAAGTTCATAAGTTTTTTCTATATCTTCTTCAGTCTCCCAAGGATAACCAAGCATTACTGTGATATGAGGCGATAATCCTGCATCTGATGCTGCCTTGCATGAAGGAAGTATCTCTTCAACTTTATTTCCTTTTATAAGTTTATCTAATGTATTTTGGCTTGCTGATTCTAAACCAAATAATAAAAATCTAAATCCAGCTTTTTTCATAAGTCTGTATTCATCTTCATTACAAGCACCAAAACGCATATTACAGTCTATATTAACTTTTTTATTTAGCTTTTTGTCTATCATAAAATTACAAAAATCATTAAGCCATTTTTTTACAGGGAAACATCCAGTATCATCCATAATCTCTCTTATGCCGTATTTATTATAAAGAAACTCAACCTCATCAACTACATTTTCAGCAGTTCTAGCACGGAAATTAGTATATATACCAGTCCAAGAACAGAAAGTACATCTATGATGCCAGCAGTCTCTTCCAGTCATTATATAAGTACCAGGTATGCGTTTGAAGTTTCCATTATCATAAGCATATCTTTTCCACTCGGTTAAATCTCTGTCTATGAATGGAAGGCTTTTTAAATCATGTCTTAATTCAAAAAATCCTGTATTTTTTATGCTGTTATTTTCTCTATAGTATATTCCTTTTTCTAATTGAGCTTTTCCATTTAATGATTCTATTAAATTTAAAAGTAAAAAGTCATAATCCCCGCCCATTAATAAATAATCAACCTTACAATTATTCATAGTCTCTTCTGGCATAGCAGTAACATGATCGCCCGCAATTACAACTATAATGTTTGGATATTTTGCTTTTAAATCATCAACTATTTTCCAAGCTTTATATATTACAGGAGTTTTTACTTCAAAGAATAATAAATCAGGAGTTTTTGAATCTAAATATTCATACCATTTTTTAGTGCTCATATTTCTAGCAATGGCATCAACAAAATCTACATTATATCCTGCATTTTTTATCATAGTGGCAGCAGTAGCTGGAACTACAGGATAAATATATGTAGGGCTTTTAAACCATTGAAATTGTCTGTTTTGTGATAATAATGCTACACCTCTGTCGCTTTCAAATGGAGGATAGCCTATATATATATTATTTATTTTATTCATAATTTAGTTTACCTTATTATTAAAAAATTAAAATATTATTTATTATGTTTATTTATTAGATTATACTTTAATTGATAAAAATGTAAATAATTATTATTTGTATAAAATCAAAAATTAATAGTGAAAATTTCTGTATAATTTACGAAATCACTTTTATATAAAGTTATAGAATTAGCTATAAAAGATAATGGAGTAAAATCTGTTTCTTCAATATTTTCTTTTAATTTTTTATTATCATAAACTTTTTTAACTCTTGCTAATGTGAGATGAGATTTAAAATCTTTTTTATCATATTTAAGATTTTCTATATTATCTAAATTGCTTCTTAAAGTTTTAACATAGCTTTTTAATTCATCGCTTATAGCTTTTACGAATATTACATTTATATCCTTGAATTTATTTGTGAAATAAGAAATATTTTCAAAGTTTATATTAAATGGGCTAGGAGAGGAGTTTATCACTTCTTTTTTTATAAGCTCTATTTGCTCTTCTTTTATATTATCAAAAAATACTAATGTTATATGCATTTTATCTTTTGATACTTTTTTTAATTCTGCTGTATTTTCATTTATTCTAAGTATATCAAAATATTTATTTTTAATTTCTTGATTTAAGTTTAATGCTAAAAATGCTCTCATACTATTACAGCTCTATATTTAATGATTTGGATATTGTATCTATTGTAACATCTTTGTATAAAATCTTATTTGGTATTACATTGCCATTATATTGATTTGTACTTTCAAGCATACTAACTTTATCTAAATATATTTTTTATCATCATTATTATATTTAAATGTTACAAACAATTTTTTATTATTCATTATATGATGTTCTAAAGTAAAATAATTATTTTTATACACTACATTTGCAGTAAGTCCGTCTATATTAAATATTTTTGTATTTATTGGAATATTACCAATGTATTTATATTGATTATTTTTTTCTATTTGAAATAAAGTATAATAATACCAATAATTATTTTTTAATATTATCATCTCATAAGTACTATTATCTTTAAATCTCATTTTCCTTATGATATTAATTTTTAAATTAGAATCTTCTTTTAAATTACCATTATCAGTGAAATAACTTTCATTTATTTTTATAGGATTATTATCTTGAGAATATATATTACAATAAAATAATAATATTAATAATACAATTTTTTTCATAATTTATAATTTCCATACTTATATATCAAGACTCAATAATTTTGATATCATATCCATTGTAACATCTTGGTATAAAATCTTATTAGGAACTACATTGCCATTTACCTGTTTAGAAGTTGTTTTTGCTTCATTAGTATTTACTGCGGCACTATTATCAATAAGTTCTACAATCATACTTGCTTTATCTAAATATACTTTTTTATCATCATTATATTTGAATGTTATATACATTTTTAGATTTGACATAACTGTATGCTCTACAGTGAAGAAATTATCTTTATAAACTATATTTCCAATGAGTCCTTCTGTTTGATTAAAACTTTTGAAAGCAATAGTTCCAATATATTTATATTTATTATTTTGCTCTATTTGAAATAGAGTATAATAATACCAATAATTATTTTTTAATATTATCATTTCATAAGATGATTTATCTGTGAATCTAATTTTTCTAATAGCATAAACTGATAAGTCTTTTTTATTTTTTAAATTACCGTCATCAGTGAAATAATTTTTATTTATTTTCATAGGCTTATCATTAATATTTTGTGAGTAAAGATTAAAAGAAAATATTGCTAAAAATATTAATATAATTTTTTTCATATATTATAATCTCCATAATTTATATATTTTGTTTCATTAATTCTACTTCTGTCATAATTTTTATTTTTTTATCAAGATTTAATAATTTTGATATTTTATCCATTGTAACATCTTTATATAAAGTTTTATTAGCTTCTACATTGCCGTCAATCTGTTTGGTAGTTGTTTTTTCTTCTTCAGAATTTTCACTATTATCAATTAATTCTGATATCATACTAACTTTATCCAAATATATTTTTTTATTATCATTATATTTGAATGTTATATATGTTTTTATAGATGATAAAATGCTATGTTCTATAGTAAAATAATTATCTTTATAAACTATATTTCCAATAAACCCTTCAGTATCTCTATCAAAATTTTCAAAAGCAATAGTTCCAATATAATTGTATTTATTATTTTGCTCTATTTGAAACAGACTGTAATAATACCAATAATTATTTTTTAATATTATCATTTCATAAGATGATTTATCTGTGAATCTAATTTTTCTAATAGCATAAACTGATAAGTCTTTTTTATTTTTTAAATTACCATCATCAGTGAAGTAATTTTTATTTATTTTCATAGGCTTCTCATCAACATTTTGAGAATAAAGATTAAAAGAAAATAATATAACAAACATTAATGCTAATCTTAGCATATATAAAAACTCCAATTATAATAAAAGAAGTTATACCCTATAAGCCTTTATTTGTCAATATTCATTTATATATTGGTTAAAATAAAAAAGCCGCTTCTAAATATTTAGAAACGGCTCATTATTTTTTATATAAAGTTTTATGCTCCCATATCCATTATGCCTTCATTTAACATAGCATCATTATTATCAGGCATATAATTAGGGAAATCATTAGGTGAAGAAGGTACTGTATTATTTCCAGGATTAGATCTTGCTTCATATTTCTCTAATATTCTAGCAGCAACATTCGGATCCATCAAACTTAATAGGTAAGAAGTAGTACTGTTTCTTCCTTCAGCAGCAGCTATAGAATCCATCTCTAATAATACATCTATAATTAAATCATCAGAACCATTAGCAGCTAATTGATTAAGCAATGCCACAGAGCTTTGAGGAGGCATACTATTGATTTTATTAGCTAAGTCAGTTAATACCAATTGATACTGTGAAGATTCATCCATAGTGGCCTGATAATTAGACCAAGCATTTAAAAGATTTTGTCTGTCTTGTTCTATCAATTCAGATTGAGTATTTAATTCTATTGCTTTGCTTGCTATTAGAGATTCCTGAGCCTGCAAATCTTTTTCTCTTAAATTGAAGGATTCTCTCATTTTATTAAGATCATCTCTAGCAAGAAGAGTCATATCCTCAACTCTTTGTTTTTGCGTAAATTTTGTAACAAATCCAGGTACATTAGGTGCTATTTTATTACGCATCAAAGTATAATAATTAACAACACCAAATATATCAAACATATATAATAGTGCTATAAATGCTATTAAATTTACTATAACTAAAATTCCTATCTTTAATCTCATAACCTTTAATCACCTTATTGCAATAGATAAATATTATGATAACATCATATAGAAAAAACAATAATATGTCAACTAATATTTTGTTATCATAATTATTATCGTAATAATAAAATATTTAGTTATCATATTTTTTTTATTTTTTAGAAAATATGATATAAAAAAAGGCCATATATAAATTATATATGACCTTTTAATATTATTGAAATATAATTATTTTTTGAATATTCCTAATGGTTTTCCAACAGGTAATACAACTCTTCCTAAATTTTTATTTAATACTCCAGCAGCACATCCGTAAAAACCTATTAAAGCAGCAGCAAGTTCAGATATTCCAGCTACAATCTGAGTTTCTTTAACAGCTA
>CALXXQ010000107.1 GCA_944392715.1 uncultured Brachyspira sp. | reverse complement strand
GTTCTACATAATCATGGAAATGCTCTTTATAAAACTCATTATACTCTTCAGGCTTAACATCACTTTTTGACTTCTGCCAAATACTAATCATAGAGTTAATAGTTTTTTCTTCGTATTGCTGAACTTCTTTTTCGTCCTTTTTTGGTATAGGCATATCCATAACTATAGGATAATGAACATAGTTTGAATATTTATGTATTAAACTTTCTAAAGTGTATCTATTGCAGTAATCATCATCAACAAAACCGTCTTCTTCTAATTTCTCATCTTTTCCTTTTAATTTTAAAATTATAGTAGTTCCTCTGTCTTGTTTATCAATATCTTCTATGGAATAAGAACCGTCTCCATTACTCTCCCAACGAACACCTTTTTCACTATCAACATGCTTTGTTTCTATTATGATATTATCAGATACCATGAAAGCTGAATAAAAACCTACACCGAATTGACCTATTAAATCTATTCCTCTTTCTTTTGATGCTTCCTTATCTTTTTGTACTTTCTCTAAAAATGCCTTAGTACCGCTTCTTGCAATAGAACCTATATTATTGATAACATCTTCTCTAGTCATACCGATTCCATTATCTTTTATAGTTAATGTTCTATTTTGCTCATCTACTTCTATTTTTATTCTTAAATTATCTATATCAGTGTATTTATCTGTATTTGTTATAGATTCAAATCTTGCTTTATCTAATGCATCACTTGCATTTGATATAAGCTCTCTTAAAAATATTTCTTTATGAGTGTATATAGAATGCACCATTAAATTTAATATCTGTTTAGTTTCGGCTTCAAAATTTAGTATTTGTTTTTCTGCCATAAAAAACTCCTTCATTTATTTAAATTAAAATTCTTTAAGGTTAAAGATTAAATATATAAAAGTATTAAAGTGAATATATAAAGTCTAAAAATTGAATGTATATATATTATAACAAAAAATTAAAAAAATCAAATATTTAAATTAATAATATCAATTTATTATTAAATATATTAACTATTATAATTGTATAAACAATAATAATGTAAAATATTTAATATAATTTTTTTATCTATTTGAATAATTCTAAATATTATATAAAAATAATCAAATCAAATTTAATAAAAAAGTTAGAATAAACTAACAAAAGTATTGACAATTCTAAAATATATGTTAGAATATTCTAACAATGAGAGAATATAGTTTTGATGAGTTAATTATTAATCACTGTGCCCCTGCTCTGTCAGGTATAAAGATAGCTAATATATTTACATACCAATACGGCTCTAAAGAGGAGGTTTATAGAAAGACAGAATCATACAATAAAATATTAAACAGCCGTAATATAAATGTATCTATAATAAAGGACTATGATAATAAAGTTATAGTTTATGTTTATAATAGAAAAAGGCTTGAAGAATATATTTTGAATGATGATGTATTTGATTTTTTAGAGCTTTACGGATATGAATCTAAAGACGTATATAAGTGTATAGAGCTATTAAAATATAGAATGCAAAATAATAAAAATTTTCCTCATGAGATAGGAATATTTTTAGGCTATCCGCTTATGGACATATATGGATTTATAAATAATTATGGTAAAAACAGCCTGCATACTGGGTATTGGAAAGTATATCATAATAAGAATGAAGCTATAAAAACATTCAATAGATATAATGAATGCAGAAGCTTCTATATAAATACATTTTTAAATGGCAAGGGCATATTAGAAATAATGGATGATTACAAAATGTATATTCAAAATTAATAATTATTATAAATTGGAGGTAACAATATGAATGATAAAATAGCAATAATATATTGGAGCGGTACAGGCAATACTGAAGTTATGGCACAGAATGTACAGAAAGGTATTGAGAGTGCTGGGGGAGAATCTGATATTTTTTCTGTATCTAGTTTTGATATAGGAAATATAGATAATTATTCTAAATTAGCACTAGGCTGTCCTGCTATGGGAGAGGAGGTTTTGGAAGAATCTGAATTCCAGCCATTTTACGACTCTATAAAAGGAAATTTATCTGGAAAGAAAGTTGTATTATTCGGCTCTTATGATTGGGGCGATGGAGAATGGATGAGGATATGGCAGGATGATATAAGCAGTTCAGGTGCTTCTTTGGTAAAAGACGGTCTAATTACAAATCTTGCTCCAGATGATAAAGCTGCTGATGAATGTAAATCTTTGGGTGAGGCACTATTGAAAGCATAAGTTTAAAATAAATCCTAAAATTAAGGAGCATTAATTTTTATAAATTGATGCTCTTTAATAATTAATAGTCATAATTTTTATTAAGATTATTCATCATTATATTATCCTTATCAAATGAATATTCAGCTATTTTTGTTTCATCTGTTTTATCATCATATTCAGGAGTTTTTTCTGAAAAATTAGTAAGATAAAAGTTAATTATATTATTAGTTTCTACTATAGCAAATTTATAATAATCAGTATATTCATATTTTCTTGCATATCTTAATATCTCAAATTCAAGCATATTATTGCTTATATATGGTTTTATATATTCAACATCATAAGAGTACATGGTAAAAGGATAAAAACCTGCAACAAAATTTGCATTATTATTATTTAATTTCCACAAACTAACATATATATAATGCTCATTTTCAATTTTTTCATTAAAACTTTCATCATCGATATTAATAGTATAAACACTTAAAATATAATATTTACTGCCATTTATATTAACTATATCATTTGTGAATATTTTATATGCATTCAGTCCCTCTATCACTCTATTATCTATATTAATATAATTATTTTTTTCAATATCAACTATATCAAAAGGAATAGCATTCACTTCAAATTCTATATCTGTATAATTTATTTCATTGGATATTTTTTCTTTTTTTGTATTATCATCTGATTCATTTTTATTATTCACACTATTATTTGAACATGATATAAACAATATAAAAAAAAATATTAATATTTTACTAATAAAGCTATTCATTTAAAATATCCTCAATGCTAACTTTTTCAACGCAAGGTTTTCCAATAGATTCTAGAAATACGAAATTAATTTTATCATCACTTCTTTTTTTATCGAGTTTAATTGAGTCTTTTAAATTCATGTTATCAGGTATTGATATTGGAAGAGAGAATTTGCTTAATATATTTTTAGCTCTTTCTAATATATTTTTGTCTTTAGTAATGCCTTTTCTAATACCATACTCTATAGCAAAAATCATACCTATAGCAACAGCCTCTCCATGAAGCAATACACCATACCCAGCAGCATTCTCTACACTATGTCCTATAGTATGACCGAAGTTTAAAAACATTCTTTCTTTCTGCTCTTTATAATCTATCTCTACAATATGTGCCTTTAATTCACAGTTTCTCTTTAATACAAAATCCATATCTAAATTCTTATTATTATCAATATTCGCCTCTATCAATTCTAAAAGTGCCTCATCAAATAAAAATGCATGCTTTATAACTTCAGCCATTCCTTCATTAAACTCTCTTTTAGGTAAGCTTAATAAAGTGTTGCTGTCTATTATAACTAGCTTAGGACTATGAAAAGCCCCTACTAAATTCTTACCTTCTTTTATATTAATACCAGTCTTTCCTCCAACAGAAGAATCAACACAAGCAAGCAATGTAGTAGGAATCTGTACAAAATCAATACCCCTCATCCAAACAGCAGCAGCATATCCTGCCATATCTCCTATTACTCCACCTCCTAATGCTATTATTATATCTTTACGGCTTAATTCATTTTGTGCCAATGATGAAAATATATTATTAATGCTTTCTATATTCTTATTAGGCTCTCCATTTGGAAGAATGCATACAGAAGTGATAATATCTTCTTTTTCTAAACTTTCTTTTATTATATTAGTATACAGTTTATCTACTATATCATCTGTAACTATTAAGGCTCTTTTTCCTCTTAGTATATTTTTTACTAATTTACCAGTATCCTTTATTAATCCTTTTTGAACTAGAATATCATAATTGATAATTGAATCATTTTGTATTTTTACTTCTACTTTATTCATTTTATTGCCCATAATTAATAAATATTATTAGAAATATTTTAATATATATAGTAATTTATTTTAATCCAATATACAATATATGAAACAAAATGTAAATAATAATGGAAATTAAATGAAAAAATTAATTATATTTATATCAATATTTGTATTATCAATAAGCTTTATGATTACTTTCAGTATTTTAGGAAATGTTCCTAGAAAAGCTATATTAAAATATAGTATAATTGAAGAAAATAATTATAAATATATATATTCATCCCATATAGCAACAAAAGATAAAATATTTAGACATAGTGATATATTCTATATTTTTCTAAATGAAAAAAATCTTCCAAATTATATAAAAGAAATAATACCAAGTAAAAAGGGACATCCAAATATAAAAATCATTTCATCAGAAAAATTAAATACTGATAAAGAATATGAAGCAGAATATATTTTAACATTAAAAGATGAAGTATATATTATATCAATGATGATATGCTATTTATCAGTTTTATTGACTATCATTTTTTATACAAAAAATATTAAAAATAGAATTATCTTAATATATTTATCATTATTATTATTAATTATAATAAATACATTTTTTTCAAAGCTTCAATTAAATTATGTAGAAATATTTTTACTAATTTCATTTTATATTTTAGCCATGCTAAATGATAAATTCTATATTAATTTAAATACTAAAATTAATAATAAGAAATTAATATTAATAATATCATCTATATTTGTAGCATTGATAAACATATTTATAATAAATTTTAGCTATCCATTAGTTGGGGAAGATATCAGTATGATACTTCCTAGAGCATATTCACTATTAACTTATGCTAAAAACAATGGAATTTTTAATATAGAATTTGCCTCTCCTCTATTTGGAGCTGGTTTAATAT
>CALXXQ010000106.1 GCA_944392715.1 uncultured Brachyspira sp. | reverse complement strand
AAGTGGGAAGCCTCCTTCAAGATTAACTTTCCCTATGAGTTTCGTTGGAGACTACGACGTTGATAGACTGCAAGTGTAAGCAGGGAAGAAATACCTGTTCAGCTGAGCAGCACTAATCAGACCAATGGCTTGACCATATTATCGTTTTCTTCTTTATTCTTATAAAAAAGAATTCATAATAAAAGTAAGAATGAGACAATCTACGCTCTTATATATCTGACAAAGTACTTATTAATTTTGTTCTTTTAATTTGTTAATATTATTTCGGTGACCATAGAGAAAGTGATACACCCGTTCCCATTCCGAACACGGCAGTTAAGCCTTTTATCGTCAATGGTACTGTAAGGGTAGCTTTACGGGAGAGTAGAACGTTGCCGGGTATATATTATATATTTTATCCCAATAGAATTTTCTGTTGGGATTTTTTATATTTAAACTTTTATATTACTTAATATAAAGAGATCAATAAAATGAATAATAAACAAAGAATTATAAAAACTATTAAAATCATAGCTTATCTATTTTCTTATATGATGGTTACCGTAGTTGCTTTCAATTACGGCTATATGTTTTATGCTGTTAAATTTGATGGGGCTTCTGCATCTCCTAGTGTTTCTTTTATTTTTGCTATACCTTTTATTATTGCTATATTGGCATGTATTATTTTAATAAAAATTATAAATAAAAAAATGAAAGATTAACTAATCAGTTTAAATTAAATATATTTCTAATATTCGAAATAATTCTATATTTTTATATACTTTACTATGGTATTTTTATTTTAGTTACTATATAATAAATAACTAAACAAAAATAATTTTGGGGTTTATGAAAAATGGAAAAAGAAAATAAAAAAGTAAATAGAAAAATTATGTCGTATTCTATAATATCAGTTTCTATATTCACTATTATAATTGCTGTACCTTTAACTTTTATTATTTATAATTTTAAATTAGAAAATGCTTCTTTTCTTCCTAATACTTTTTCTAAATATGCGGTATCTTTTTTAATAGCATTTATAATAACTCAGTTAATAACAGCAATTGTTCATAAGCTTATATTACTAGTTTTTACTTTAATTGGTGTAGTTATTGTAAGAAAAATAGCAGAAGATGAAGAAAATAAAAGAATTTAATTTTTATGACTATATATCAATTAATATTACTTTATTTAAAATAATTACACTAGTATTTTATTTAAATTATTATATAATAAATAACTAAATAAAAACAATTTTGGAGGTTTTTGAATTATGGCAAATCCTGTTTTATCAGATAAGGCATTTAATTATGCATCAAGTTATGAAAATGATAATACCATGACTGTTAATGGAGCAATTAACAAATCAATAATACTTACATTAATACTAATACTTTCAGCTATGGTAAGTGTATTCTTTGTTTTGGCTGCTAATCCAGCTCTTCTTTATCCTGCTGCTTTAGGATCATCTATAGCTGCTTTTGTTTTAGCTTTGATAATGACTTTCAAAAAAGAATTGGCTAAAGTGTTTTCTATACTTTATGCTATACTTGAAGGTGTTGCTATAGGTGCGGTTTCTTATGTTTTTAATGCTGCTTATGAAGGCATAGTTGTGCAGGCAGTATTTCTTACTTTTTTAGATTTATTTATAATGTTGGTATTATATAGATTTAGAATAATAAGAGTAACTGAAAAATTTAGAAGCGTGATAACTGTATCTACATTATGTATAGGTCTTGTATATTTGGCTAATTTTATAATGTCATTCTTTGGAGCTAGAATTCCTTTTTTATATGGTTCAAGTCCTTTAAGTATTGGAATAAGTATTGTAGTTGTTCTTATTGCTTCATTTAATTTGCTTTTGGATTTTGATTTTATGGAAAAGGGTGAGCAGTATAATATGCCTAAATACTATGAATGGTATGCTGCTTTCGGGCTTCTTGTTACTTTGGTATGGCTTTATTTAGAGATATTAAAACTTTTAGCTAAAATAAGAAGCAGAGATTAAAAAATTTTAATTAAATAAATTAAAGGCATGTATATTTATTTATGCATGCCTTTTTATTTTGTTATATTTATTTCTACATATAAAGACAGTAAGATTTCTATTATTTTTTATGATAGTAGTATTTTTAAGACTTTATATATCAATAATATTTTTATGTAATAGTTAATTTACTAAAACTAATACATATCACTTAAGATATAGTTTGTAATTAAATAAAATAAATCATATTAAAAATTAAGATACTTTTATTGAAGTTTTTTATTTTATACAAATTTAATTAATATTCATAGTTAATTATGAAAAATAAAAGCAGATAAAAGATTTTATTATTCTTCTATTCTTTTATCTGCTTTTTTATATTGTACTTTTATTTTATTCGGCTTTTGAAGCATCAGGCTTAGGCTGTATTATAGCAGAAAGTATTAAGAATACTACTAAGCTTGCTACAATACCAGGTATTATAGGGTCAACTCCAAATAAATTTATATTTTTATTGTATTGGAAGAATATTGTAACAACACTTCCAGCTATCAATGAACCCATACTAGCAATAGCAGAAAGTTTTTTCTTTGTGTAGTTACCAAATAGATATGGAATGAATACTCCAGCAGCACGTAAACTAAATGAGAACATCAATATTGTTATTAAGTTTGAAGCCTTGAAAGCTATAAACATAGATATTAATCCTACTACAATCATACATACTCTTCCAAGGAAAAGTAATTGTTTATCAGTAGCATTTTTATTAATATATTTTTTATATATATCATTTGTAGCAATTACTGATACAGCAAGCATATCTGAGTCTGCTGATGACATAGTAGCTGATATTAATGCTGAAAATAATAAACCCACTATTACAGGCGGCATTGTATGCATAGCAAGTACAGGTAAAATATATCTAGTACCTTCAGAAGTAAGAAGTTCAGAACTAAGAAGCCCATCTTTAACAACACTTGAAGCAATCAAACCTAAAAATGCAGGAAATAAAGAATATAATATACATACCAATCCGCCTACTAAGAACCTATCATTAAAGATTTAGAATCTCTAGCATAAAAAATCTTTGACTTATTTCAGGACCTACAGAATATGAAGCAATATACATTATAGTTAAAGATATTATAGTAGGCCAGCCCATACCAGCAGTAAAAGATTTTTGTGCAGGTTCTAAATTAGCAAGAACATGTTCAAAACCGCCAGCATAATTTAAAGCAAAAGGTATAGCAACCAAACTTCCTATAAATACCAAAGAACCTTGAATCAAATCTGTAAAAGCAACTCCCCAAAGTCCTCCCATAGATGAATAAGCAGTAACTACTATTGTAACTATAACTACAGATAATTTATAATTCCAGCCAGTCATAACAGTTAAAATACTTGCTGAAGCTATTATTTGAGCTGCAGTTATACCTATCATAGGAAGCCCCATTATAATAGAAGTAACCAATGCATTTGCTTTACCGTATCTATTATAAAAATATTCTGATACAGTAGTAACCATTGCATTTCTAAATCTTTGAGCTAAAAATGCTAAAACAAGATATGCAATAGAAGCTGTTATTACATACCAAACAGCAGAAAGTCCCCATTTACCAAAGGCTTGTTCTGCCAAACCTAATGAAGTACCGCCTCCAATATTTGTAGCGGCTAAAGTTCCTGCCAAAAGTACAGGACCTAAATTTCTTCCAGCTAATGCAAAATCATTACTATTGCTGATTTTTTTACTGGAATATACTCCTATAAAAAGCATCGCTGCTAAATATAGAATAACTATAATAATTACTATAGTTCCCCCCCATCGTTATACCCCCAAGTTAGTTAATTTGTTTAAAAACAAAGTATAATATGTTTTTTACAAAAAAAAACATATTTTTTGTAAAGAATACAAAAAAAATTAGATTATACTTTACAATTACTATATTTTTTACATTAAAGAATTAGTAAATTTATATTATAAAGTAATATTAGAGTTTTTTTGCCATTTATTGGATTTTAAATAATATAAGCTAAAAAGAGTATTTATAATATAGCATATACCCATAGAAAGCCATATACCTATAAGCTCAAATTTTGGAGATAAAGCATAAGCTAAAATTGTTCTCAAAATTAATGTTGTAGATGTAGTAAAAGCCATTATTACTATAGTTTTTCCAGCCCCATTTATAACACCATTACATACAAACATCACAGAATAAAAAATAAATATAGGCATTATAGTATAAATATAACTTCTTGCATATTCAAAAACCTGTATATCTTTTGTGAACATTCTTATAAGAAGATATGGATTAGTTATAGAAAAAATACTCATAACTGATGAAATTATAAGTCCTATAACAATACCGCTTTTAAAAATTTCTTTAACTCTATCCAATTTTTTTGCCCAAATATTCTGTGCTGACATTGTCATAACTGCATTTCCCAAAGCACCTATAGGCATTATAAAAAGAGACTCTACTCTATTAACTATTGCTACCGTTGCACTTGCTGCCTCTCCGAAACTGCTTATAAGTCTTGTAATTACTAGCCAGCCGAAAGCTACTATAAACTGATTAAATGAAATTGGTATCCCTAATTTCATTATTTTTTTAGTCATATTCAAATCGAATGTAAATATAAAAGGATTAATCCTTATAAAGCTGTTTTTTATTCTAAGATATGTTGTACTTATCAATACAGAAGTAAATTGAGAAATTACTGTAGCAATTGCAGCTCCCTCAAGTCCCATTGCTGGTATTATCCAAAATCCCTTTATGAGTATAGGGTCTAATATTATATTAAGTAATGAAGATATAATCAAAAATATTAATGGTCTTACAGTATCTCCAACAGCTCTAAGTATTGATGATATAAAAAAATATGAATATGCAAATGGAAGACCTATTATAGATATTCTTAAATATATTAATGCCATATCCATAGCATTTTCAGGTGTTTTCATTATTATTAATATTTCTTTTGAAAATATAAACATAAGAGATCCTACACTAAAAAGTATAATCACTCCTAATGTAGTAGAAACCTTTATAACATGGCTTACTGTATCATAATCTTTAGCTCCGTAATACTGAGAAACTATAACTCCGTTAGCCATATTAACACCAAATGCAAAAGAACCCATTATAAGCATTATTGGGAAGCTTACGGCAACTGCAGAAAGTCCAAGAGGTCCTATAATATTACCTATCCAAATACTATCCACTATATTATAAACTACATTCAATATATTAGACAATAATATTGGAATAAGCAGTTTTAATAATGTGGGAACAACTTTTGCTTCAGTGAGATCTGTTCCTATATGATTAGCCATTTATATAATTTACCTATTATTTAATTAAACTTATAATCAATTATAAACCAAATAATAATTAATTAAATAGATAAATATAAATTATTTTGAATATTACAAAATTAACCGCACGGTTAATAGGATTTTTTATTTAATTTAAATTGTATTATTACATTAGTTCATATAAAAAATAAATACAACGTGCGCAATGAACATTATAAATTTAAAAAAAACTTGGGTGGGCTTTATAATAACAGTTTAAAATTAAAAAATATATATAATACAAAAAATACAAATAAAATAGAAAATTTATAGGGTGGGGAGTTATATTTCGCCTTTTATATTTATTGTTTTATCTGTTATAACAATTTCAATAGTTTTAAAGTTGTCTTAGAAAATAAATCTACTGTCCAAATTTTTATTAAATTTAGTATTTTATATATTGACAAAATAATTAAAAAATATAAAATAGTCCGATATCGTACATATTAAAATATGGAGATGATTATGATTGATAATAAAAGAAATATTGATAATGTAGAAAAATCATTTTTTAAATATATTATACCATCTATAATTTCAACTATGCTTGGAGGGCTTTATATAGTTGTAGACGGATTTTTTGTAGGTAATTCTATGGGAGATACAGGACTTACTGCTATTAATTTAGTTTATCCCATAGGTACATTAATTATGGCTACCGCTGTTATGCTTGGAATGGGCGGATCTGTTATAATGTCAGTATATTTGGGGGAAGGAAATATAGAAGGTTTTAATAAGGCAAAAGTAAATACATTTATTTCTTTAATACTTGCAAGCATAATATTAACTATAGTTTTGCTTTTATTAAAAAATAAATTAATATATTTATTAGGTGCTAGAGACATTATATTTAAGTATGCTGATTCTTATATTACAACTATAATATTAGGAGGAGCTTTACAGATATTATCATTTGGAAGCATGCCTATAATAAGAAATGCTGGAAAAACTATTCATGCTATGAGCTTTATGGGAGTAGGGCTTATAACAAATATAATACTTGATTATTTATTTTTAATGGTTTTCAGATTAGAAATGTTCGGAGCTGCACTTGCCACTATAATAGCACAAGGATTGGTTGCATTAATTTCTATATATTATTTATTTATAAGAAAGAAATATAGAGTAAAAATAAAATTATCAGATTTTGATTTATCAATGACAAAAAGAGCTATACAAATAGGATTATCTCCTTTTGGTTTGGTTATGGCTCCTTCATTGATAGTTATATTCAATAATCTTCAATGTTTAAAATACGGCGGCAATATCGGAGCTTCTGCATATTCGGTTATAAATTATATATACGGATCTATTATATATTTATTTGAAGGTGTTGCAGAAGGATGTCAGCCTATGATAAGTTATTTTAAAGGTGCTGGTAAAAATGAACTTATGAGAAAGGTACTAAAAAGAGGTATTTTATTTGCTCTAGTACTTGCTTTAATAATTATGAGTATAGTACTTTCACTTAAAAATAATTTAGGTTTACTATTTGGAGCTTCTGAAGAGACTAATAAAATAATAAGTTTCGGACTTACTATAATATCCATATCATTTATACTTCAGCCTATAGTAAGACTAGGAACAGCATATTTTTATTCATCAGGCGAAAGTAAATATTCATCATTTTTGACTTATATAGATCCTTTATTTGTAAGTCCGCTTTGCATATTAATACTTCCTATATTTTTCAATCTTAGCGGAATATGGATTGCGATACCAACAGCACAATTTATATTAATAATATTATTTATATTAATATTTTATAATACAAATTTAAGATATGATAATATTATAAAAAATACAGTATATGAAAACAAATAATTTAATAGTTCAGTATTTTATATAAAATGCTGAACTATAAAGCAGGCGAATGCTTTCCTTTGTTAGGTCCATTAGGATGCTTTAGACAATAACTATTTACTAATGACTGTAAAGATTTATTTTTAGCTCCGCAATACTTGCAAAAATATTCCGATTTTTCTCCGCCTTCATAAAGTTTATGCTTACCCTTGTTTGGACCATTAGGGTGCTTTAGACAATAACCGCTAGTTAGTGAAGATATTGAAGAATATTTAGCACCGCAATATTCACAGTAAAAATTTTGAGCTATAAAAAGCCTCCTTTAATTTTATTATGTTTTAATTATATATTACCTTCCAAAGAAGATATACCTGCTTTAATCAACATTTCTGAAAATGTTTTACCATTTATTAATAATATATTATTATCAATAGCTAAATTTTTAGCATCATCTGAAAAATCATCACAA